>DHUW01000084.1:0-5589 GCA_002409365.1 Anaerolineaceae bacterium UBA5224
GATGAAACTTTATCCGAAAATCGACGTTTAATACAATGGTGAAACGATGCATTCTCAACTGACCTTTTTCTGCGAACTGGATGGACCCCATCTCAAAAAATTATTCGAGAGCCGTTTCGTCTATGATGATCTGAAGACCTTGGGCGCATCCATCTCCCTGGGTATCCTGGATTTTTCAAAAGAACGGGTCGAAATTGTTCGTCGATTTAACCAATTTGGCATTCCAGTTACTGCCTGGCTGCTACTTCCGAAAGAAGATGGCTATTGGTTCAACCTGGAGAATCACGCCCGGGCGCTTCAGCGCTACGCCGATTTCAAAGCGTGGACCGACACGAACAAACTGGAGTGGAGCGCAATTGGCTTGGATATCGAACCTGATTTCAACCAGATGACTGATGCCTACTTCATGCGACCTCGCGTGCTTAAAAAGGTTTTGAAGCGCTATATCTCCAAAGCAGTACTCAAACAAGCCAGCCTGGCATATCGCAAACTGGCGGTTACTATAAAAGACGATGGATATTTCTTAGAAACTTACCACTTCCCTTTGATCGTTGACGAACGCAAAGCTCGCTCTACAGTCGCCCAGAGGATCGGCGGATTGGTGGATGTTCCAGCAGACCGTGAAGTGTTGATGCTTTATTCGAGCATGTTCCAACCGATCGGCAACCGTCTATTGTGGACTTATGCCGAAGATGCACAGGCCATTGGGGTCGGCAGCACCGGAGGGGGAGTTGTGATGCAAGGCGCAAAAGTGCAACCCCCGTTAAATTGGGAGGAATTCTGCACCGATCTGCGTTTAGCCTGGCAGACGGGGAAACCGGTTTACGTTTTCAGCCTGGAAGGCTGTGTGGAACAAAATTTTCTACCCCGACTGGTGACTTTCGACCCATCTGGTGAGGTTGAACACCCAAAAACCGCCCTTGTCACAGGTGCCCGCATAGGACTTAGTGGTGTTTTGTGGCTGCTTGAGAGTCCTTTTGTCCTGTTGGCAGGTTTAGTTGGAGTGATCAGTGCGATAGTGGCAATTCAGTCTGGAAAGAAGCGCCGAAAAACAGTTATTCCGAACCAGCGAAAAAGGCTTCAGTAAGCTTTTTCCATTCCAAGATCGTCAGTGTTTCAGCACGGCGTTGAGGGTCAATGCCGTTTTCTGATAATAACTTTTCAACTTGTAAACTTGGCAGAGTCAAACCTGTTGAAAGTGAATTTCGCAAGGTTTTTCGCTTTTGTCCGAACCCGGCGTGAGCTAATTTGAAAAAAGCCACCTGCTGCTCCAACAGGACCAGCGGTTCAGGGTAGAGGTCAATTCTTAATACAGCCGAATCCACATCAGGTGCCGGCAGAAAACTTCCGGCTGGAATAACGCCCGCCAATGAAACCTGCCCGAAAATCTGCACAGAAAGCGATAGCAGACTCATTTTGCCATCGCGGGCAAGCACGCGTTCAGCAACTTCTTTTTGCACTGTCAGAACAACCCGTTTCGGTTTGCTATGGGCGTTCATCAAATGGCGGATAATGGCCGATGAAATGTAATAGGGGATATTGGCGACGACCACATAATTCTGCTGCTGCATCAGATCGTCGGGGTGGAGTGCAAGGATGTCGCCCTCGACAATTCGGACGTTATCGAATTCTGCCAGGGCTTCCCGTAAAGGTGGCAGCATTGCGCGGTCAATTTCGACCGCTACCACCTGTCTTACACTTTGAGCTAACAGGTAGGTTAAACTGCCCAGACCGGCACCAATTTCGAGCACCTCATCCTCAACTGTCAGTTCAGCGGCTTCGATCACCTTGATGAGTCCGGCTGGTTCTATCAGAAAATTTTGACCCAAAGATTTTTTAGGTTTGATACCGTACTTCTTGAGCAAAGGATAAATATTGAGTTGTTTCAAGATCATGGCAGCACCGTTGGATACCAGGCAGGAATAGGAGCAAGGAAATAGAGTGTAGTCCAGCTGTGCCAACCGACATAATCAGCATCGCTGTAACCCAGATCAATCCAGTAAGTACCTGGGATACCGCCACCTGAGTCGCCAATTGTGGCATGGCCGTAGCCCTGCACGTAAACAGGCTGCAGCGCCATGCTGGGGTACCAGGCAGCTGAGACAGCGATCGTGCCTTTAGCCAGGGGTAAGCCGGAACGAGTACGAGCGTTATCGCCGAAGGTGGAGGGATGGTAGGAGGTGGCATAAACGTTGACCTTGCGCCAGAATTCAATCGTTTCACCATCCACGGTTTCGGTTTGCATAACAGCACGTGTGCCCATGCCCATCACACCATCGCGGGAGTCGCTGGCTTTCCAGGGATCTTCGGAAGTGCTGGTAAGTAAAGTACCATCTTCGAACCGTTCATAGGTGCGCCAAACTTCGATACCTGGCTGCCCGGGCACGAGCACAGAAGTGGTGTCCAGCTGGGTGTTCGGGTCTTCTTTGTAGGAATAAGCGAAGGCTGTTTCATCGGTTTGCAGGACCAGGCGTTCTTCCACCTGGTGAAAGGTAACTTTTCGGCTTGTTGGGAGTGGATCGTTTTCGGTTGGTTGCGCGTAGTCAAGGTGTTGAGGGGTGATATGGAGATCTGCCAGTACTTCAGCAACAGTCTCACCTGCGCTGAGACCACAGATCTCATTTTGAGAGGCAGTAACACAGACTTCTTCGGCCAGGGTAACGATAAGCTTGTTGCTTTGTTGGAGCGTCTCTCCCAGGCTGGGAGAAAAGCGGTCGTTCTCGTTGAAATCCAAACCGGCTTCCTCCAGGGCTTCCTGGAAGGTTTCTTTTTGGGTGAACAGGGTGGTCTGATATTGATCCCCAATATAAATATCCACCTGTTTCGCCGGGATGAGCTCCAGGCGGACAGGTTCTGCAGGCGATAATATTCGATCAAGCTGGGCGACCTCATCATTGACAAGGACGATGTCCTTAGGGAACAGCCGGATGCCAGCTTCCTGAAAAATGTTGGCAGGAATCAGCTCTGCGGTCAGAATTTCTTCTTTTCCGTTGGGGGTCGTGAGTGTAATCGGGCGAGCGGACGTGAGGCGGATCTGTTGGGGGATCGCCAGGTCGAAGCGGTTTGAGTCCACTGAAAGTCGGTCTTGCGGTCGCAGGGGAATGCCAGCCTGGCCGAAGAGATCTCGTGGGTGGAAGGCGATGGTGCGCATCCGAATCGTTTCGCCGTTGACATTCAACTGATAAGGCTTGATCTGCGACCAGACCAGTAGCAAAAACCCTAGCAGGATCAGCAGTGTGACCAGCCCGAATTGGAGTATTTTCGGCAATTTCTTGAGTGCAGATTGCATTTTTGCAGTATATCACAACAGAGAAATGTGATTCTTACACCGTTGTGATGGTTAGTCATTCTGAGCGAGGCGCACAACTTCGGGATGTCTTAAGATCATCGTCTTAAATTCTTCAGTTTATGCAAAATGCGGATCAAGGCATCTCGCCAGGTTTCTCCCTTGAGATCTTTGAGGTTCAGCCAATAGGCATTCTTACCAACCCGAGCGAGTGGGTCGACATCGGGCAGACCACGCTCTTTGATTCCCTGCGGGAGCGGTGGGAAGGTAAGCAAGATTTGCTGACCGACCATGGTCACCGACTCAAGCCCGACCTCTTCTGCACCAAGTTTCACCTGCATCTGGAAGAACAAATCCCGTAAGCCCTCCGGTAATTCACCGAAACGGTCATGGAATTCGATTTCAGTTTGAGCAATTTCTTCATCTGTTCGTAAGTTGGAAATGCGCCGGTAGAGCTTCAGACGCAAATCTTCATCGGGGATGTAAGCTGATGGAATTTCACTGTTGAGCGGCAGGTCAACGTTTACGTCCAAACTTGGGCCTTGGATCCAGCGCTGACCTCCCAGATCCAGATCTGCCAATCCAGACTCACTGCGAAGGCTCTGCACTGCCTGACTGAGCAGCTTGGTATACATCTGGAAGCCAACTGCGGCGATATAGCCCGATTGACGTGTGCCGAGCAGATCGCCAGCGCCGCGCATTTCCAGGTCGCGCATGGCGATCGAATAACCCGCACCCAGCGAAGTGTTATCCGCCAAGACTTCAAGGCGCTCTTCACCTTCCGGGGTTGGGGCACGGCGTTTATCCTGGAAGAGGTAGGCATAAGCGCGCTGGGCACCCCGCCCCACGCGTCCGCGCAGCTGATAAAGTTGTGACAACCCGAATGTATCCGCCCTATCAACGATCAGGGTGTTCGCATTGGGGATATCCAGCCCAGACTCGATGATTGAGGTTGAAAGAAGCACATCGATCTGACCCGACGAGAACTGGTGCATTACGTCTGCCAGTTCATTCTCCGGCAGCTGTCCATGCCCAATCCCGATACGTGCTTCAGGAACCAGGTTTTGGAGGTGATTGTAAACTGCCGAAATCGACTGGACGCGGTTATGAACGAAGAAGACCTGACCCCCCCGATCCAGCTCGCGGACGATGGCTTCTCTGACCAGCTTGGGTGAGTAAGGTCCGATGTGAGTAACCACTGGGAGACGCTCTTCAGGCGGGCTGTTGATAGTGGAGATATCGCGCACTCCGCTGAGGGCCATGTAGAGCGTGCGCGGAATGGGCGTGGCGGTCATGGTGAGTACATCCACCTCTTCACGAAGTTTTTTGAGATGCTCTTTGTGGGTCACTCCAAAACGCTGCTCTTCGTCGATGATCACCAGACCAAGGTCCTTGAAAACCACGTCACCCGAAACCAGACGGTGGGTTCCGATCACGATGTCAACTTTTTTAGCTATCAGGTCCTTGATGATCTGGTCTTGTTCTTTGGGGGTACGAAAGCGTGATAGCATTTCGACGCGAACCGGAAAGACCGAAAGACGTTGGCGAAAGGTGTCGTAATGCTGTTGGGCAAGGACCGTCGTGGGCACCAGGACAGCAACTTGTTTGCCATCGGCAACTGCCTTGAAGGCAGCCCTCAGGGCAACTTCAGTCTTGCCATAGCCTACATCACCGCAGAGCAAGCGGTCCATCGGTCGGTCAGATTCCATATCGGCTTTGACCTGTTCGATCGCCAAGAGTTGATCAGGTGTTTCCATGTACGGGAAGGAAGCTTCCAGTTCGCGCTGCCAATCCGTATCCGGGTTGAAAGCATACCCGCTTGCCATTTGGCGCTTTGCATAGAGTTCCAGCAAGTCAGTGGCAACTTCGACCACGGCATGGCGGACTTTGGTTTTGGTTTGGGTCCAGTCGGTGCCACCCAGGCTGTTGATATGGGGAGCGGAGCTGTCCGGTCCGATGTAGCGGGTGATACGATCTGCCTGGTGAATGGGGACGTAGAGCACATCGTTGTCTTTATACTGGATGGTAAGGTACTCGCGCTGATTGCCGTCGATATTCGGTTTGTGTAAGCCAATGAACCGGCCGATACCATGGTCAACATGGACGACATAGTCGCCTGGTTTGAGGTCGGCATAGACAGCTTCCGGAGCTTCACTGCTCAGGGGCGGTCGGCGGCGGGGTTGAGGACGGCTCCAACCAAATATTTCACTATCGGTCAGCAGGTGGTGGCTTGTGTCCTTATCCAGGTGCAAAACCCAACCGCCAGAAAGCGAACCCTCCTGGAAAGCATCGGACTGAGAGGC
>DHUW01000084.1:5847-21456 GCA_002409365.1 Anaerolineaceae bacterium UBA5224
AGCGTGTCAATATGATATTGAAATTCCTTCAAGCGACCGGCAAAGCGGGGACCGGGGTCAAACAAGGCAGACAGGGCAGAACCGCCTTCAGCGTAGCTGTGACCCATTTCGATGATCTGGCGCTTGCCGCTGCTGTCCAATAACTCAGACCAGGTCAGGTAAGGCACCTTTGGATTGGCCATTGGGTCAGTATTCTTCAGTTCATCCAGACGTTGGAGGGCTTCTTCTTCGATGTCGTTCGCTGCGGCAGCGATAAATTCTTCACCATCCAGAAGGATGAGAGCATTATCAGGTAAAAAGTCGATAAGACTTGACGGGAATTGATAGATCTCAGGAATATCATGCTCGCTGAGCTTGTAAGGCAGCTCGCCGTCCTTCATGGCGACTATCGGTATCGCTTCAGAAGCAGGGAAGATCAATGCCTGTTCAAGTTTTTCCTCACTGCGCTGGGTGCCGGGGTCGAAAAGTCGCAAGGAATCGATCTCATCGCCAAAAAAATCCAGCCTCAGGGGAAGATTCTCCGAAGGAGACCAAACATCCAAAATTCCACCCCGTCGGGAAAACTGTCCGGGCTGCACTACGATGTTGCTATATTCGTAGCCGATACCGACCAGGTGGGCTGAGATCTCGTGAAAGTCCTGCCTTTCGCCGACCTTGATTTTGAGTGTGTTCTTGAGGAAGGTACGCCGGGGTACAGTGCGCGTCATCAGGGCACGAATCGGCGCAATGATCACGGGTGGATTTGCTGGCTTATCTAAGCCCGGCAACAAGTAATGGCTGAGGTTCGTGAAAACGCGCAGACGATCCAGACGGGTGCTCTGCGACCAGGGAAGCTCCTCATAAAACAGCGGGTTGGGTTCCGGGAAATAATGGTTAACTTCCTGGGGTAGCCAAAACCCGAGCTCGTCATAGAGTGAAAGGGCACGATCTGAGCGGTTGGTCAGGAGCAGGATGGGTACTTGTGTGTCTTCGTGCAGGGCAGCCAATAGCGCAAGGCGGGCAGCACGGGGCAACCCCAAACCTTTTCGGGATTGCGTGGAAAAGTCACCTGCTTTGATCGCATTGAGCAGATCGGTATAAGGAGGCAGGCTTTTGATCATCCTGGTCAATGAATTTTCATGCGACTTCGCCATTGTATGTATTCATAGCCTTTGTCAACCCGTCTGTGATAAAGCACTCTGCTGCTTCCACAGCATGGTTGATAACTATAGATTTCAATTCTTCCTCGTCAGGCAAGAAATTTTTTAGGACATAATCCTTGGGATCCATTTGTCCGGGTGGCCGGCTGATGCCCAGGCGCATACGCGGGAAATCCTGCGTACCGATCATTTGAGTGATCGATTCCATACCACGCTGCCCTGCAGTGCTGCCTGATGGGCGGATGCGCAGGGTGCCGAGGGGAAGATCCAGGTCGTCGTGGATCACCAACATATTTTCAACCGGGCATTTATAGAAGCGCAAGAGTGGAGCAATCGAACGACCGGAATCGTTCATATAGGTCAGGGGTTTGGCAAGGATGACCTTGTTTCCCTTGAAGCGGTCTTCACCAATGATCGCTTTGAACTTGATCTTTTTGAGAGGGACGTTCCATTTTGAAGCGAGGGCATCCAGAACCATGAATCCGAAATTATGTCGGGTATAGCGATATTCCAACCCAGGATTGCCCAGACCGACGATCATAAATGGCGCTTGCACTTCATCTCGTTTATATAACATAACGTCCTCGCAATCTTTAAGTTTAACATGAAAAATCGGCATAGACCGATCTGCAGTATAGGAGATTTATCAAATATCGAGGATTGCGCGTCAGATTTATGGCAGCTAAGATTTATTGTTTTCGTAAGGGACGTCCCTGCTCTGGTGAGGGTCCACGCCGTCTTGTTTTGCAGGAGACTGTGGAAGGTCTCCCTTACGATTTATCACGCCATTTTTTGAGGCGTTCGACGATTTGGGCTTCATATCCCTGGTCGGAGGGGTGGTAAAACTCGCGACCCACCAAGTCATCGGGCAAATATTGCTGCCTGACCCAATGCTCATCGAAAGAGTGAGGGTAAAGATAACCTTTGCCATGCCCGAACCCCTCGGCATCGCGTGAACCATCCATCAGGTGGATCGGAACACTCCCAGCGCCTTGTTGCTTGATCTCTTCCTGGATTTCCCAATAAGCGCCGACCGAGTTCGACTTCGGTGCTGTAGCCAGGTAAATCACGGCTTCTGCAATCGGATACCAACCCTCGGGCATGCCGATGTATTCAAAATTCTGGGCAGCGGCATTAGCAACCAGGATGGCGTTTGGATCTGCCATGCCGATATCTTCGCTGGCAAGCACGATCAGCCGGCGCAATACAAAACGCGGATCTTCTCCCGCCAGCAGCATCTTGGTCATCCAATAGAGGGCTGCATCGGGGTCGCTGCCGCGCACCGATTTGATGAAAGCCGAAATGGTGTCATAATGCTGGTCGTCGGTTTTATCGTAGAGAACAGCTCTGCGCTGGATCGACTCCTGGGCGATATCCAGGGTGATATGAACCACGGCATCTTTAGCTGGCGTCGTCTCAACTGCCAGTTCGAGCGCATTGAGCGCATTGCGGGCATCACCACCCGAGATATCTGCCAGGTGAAGCAAGGCATTCTCATCTGCCTGGATTGTTCTCATTCCATAACCGCTCAATTCGTCTTTCAAAGCCCGGTGCAGCAGCGTCAGGATATCTTCCTGGGTGAGGGGCTTCAGTTCAAAAATGCGCGAGCGGCTGACCAATGCTTTGATCACATCAAAATAGGGGTTCTGGGTGGTCGCGCCGATCAGGGTGATCAGTCCACTTTCCACATGTGGTAGCAGGGCATCTTGCTGGGCTTTGTTCCAGCGATGAATTTCGTCGATAAACAATATCGTGCGCACGCGGTCATATTTGCGGCGGTCAGTGGCTTCCTGGATGATCTTGCGCAGATCTGGCACGCCTGCCAAAACGGCGCTCAGCGATTCAAAATGAGCATTGGTGGTGTTGGCGATCACCCGTGCAATAGTGGTTTTGCCGGTTCCGGGAGGACCGTAGAGGATGATGGAACTGAATAATCGATCAGCTTCAATGGCACGCCTGAGGAGGGTGCCTTTACCGATAATGTGTTGTTGCCCTACGATTTCGTCCAGCGTTTTCGGGCGCATACGGGCAGCCAGGGGTGCCTGGGAGTTCAATTGTTCCTCAAGGGAGTGATCAAAAAGGTCCATCAGAACTAATATCCCAGCTCAACGTTGACCACATTGTAAAGTGGCCGGTCGAGTAGATAACGTTTCAGATTCTCGATGAATAAATCGATCACCTGGTCCAACATATTGGGAGAAAAGGCTGAAATATGGGGAGTGATGATCAGGTTGGGCTGGCTCCACAACGGGCTTTCGGAGGGCAAAGGTTCCTCCGTGAAAACATCAAGGGCAGCTCCAGCCAGGCGACCGGAGTTCAGGGCATCAATTAAAGCACCATCATCCACCAGCTGTCCACGGGAGACATTCACGAAATATGAACCAGGTTTCATGTTATCAAACATTTCCTTATCGAAAAGACATTCCGTTGACTTTGTATGAGGTAAAGTGAGGACTACAAAATCGCATTCTTCCAGCATACCCTTCAAGGCTTCGATTGGGTACAGCCGATGGAAGTAATTGCCATTCGGATCGCCAAGACTTTCAGGGGTGTACCCAGTATCTTTGGGATGCATCACATCGCGTTTGCTGGCGAGAACCGTGGCACCATAAGCGAAAAGTTGTCGAGCGACTTCACGTCCGATGGAGCCATAGCCTACAATCCCGACCGTGCTGCCGCGCAGCTCTTTTGGCTGAAGACTGCTGATTCTATCTTCAATCCAACGTTTCTCTCGCTGCGCCTGGATCATCTGGGGCATTTTGTGCCCGAGCATCAGCAGCGTCATGATCACATATTCGCCCATCTGGCTGACGTTTGCTCCGCTGGAGTTGGTGATTTGCACATTTTTCTGCTGCAGGAGGGGGTCATCCAACATTTTGTCAACGCCAGTCCAGCTGCTTTGAATCCAACGCAGGTTAGGCACCTTTTCCACCGCGGGAAGATTAGGACCGGAGGTCAGAAGAATTTCAGTTTTTCGCCAGACCTCATCTGGGATTTTGTTTGGTTCTTTATTTTTATGGACCTCGACTTTGATCCTATCGTCGAGACTTTGGATCCGGTTTAATTGTTCTTCGGTTAATGTGATCGTGCTCAAAATCTCAATTTTTTGTTTGGCATCCATGCGGCTTTTCCAACTTTCATTCTAATCATTCCTGGTGATCCAGGACTTGTGTTCATGGGATCGTTTTCGTTGGGATGGGGGAGATTCTACATCCTGTTTGGAGTTTCGTGAGACCTTACTGATCAAAAGAGCTGCCAAAATCAACCCAAGGATCAACATGAAGGTTACTGGAGAAAGGGTATCACTGGTTATGAAAGACCTGACCAGCCAGACCAGTGCAACGATCGCGATAATTGACAGCAGCGTTCCTAACTTTTTCATAATATTCTTCCGGCTCACTCACGAGCAATTACTGCATGCCCGACTGTCCGCAGTAAGGACTCATAGCAAAAAAAAACCAGGCGCAAACCTGGCTTTATTTTACATTGCTTTCGGGCTCGATTCAGAGTCGTTTAACCCGGGTTTGCGACTGCTCGTGCATGTACAATGGCAAGTAGTACAATCCGCCGCTGTTTTTGCCGGTTGAGCCAGAGCCTTTCCAGCCACCGAAAGGTTGGAAACCAGGCCAGGCGCCGGTAGAGCTGCCCTGAGGGCGGTTCGCATAGGTCGTTCCGGCTTCGATATTCTCGAAGAACCAATCGGCCTCCTCATCAATGCCATAGAATCCTGCTGTCAAGCCATAATCGATATCGTTGGCGATTTGCATGCCTTCTTCAAGGTTCTTGATGGGGGCGATCAGCACGATCGGCAGAAACATCTCGGTCTTCCAGAGAGGATGGTCCAAGGGAAGATCCACAACCACTGTGGGCGCGCAGAAATAGCCTTTGTCCAGGTCATATTCCAGCAGGTACTTGCCGCCAGTCAGGATTTTCCCGGATTTATCCAACTCAGCACTGAAATTGGCGTAATCTTCATAAGCTTTCTTATTGATGACCGGCCCGAACCAGTTTTGCTGTAGTGCAGGGTCGCCAATTGCCAGTTGATTGGTCAGTTCCACAAACCGGTCGACGAAGGGCTGGCAAAGTGCTTCTTCAACGAAAATTCGGGAAGTAGCAGAACATTTCTGACCCTGCAAGCCAAAAGCAGAACGCAGCGTGCCGATGGCGGCATCTTCGAGGTTCGCATTTTTGGACACTAGAGTCGCGTTTTTACCGCCCATTTCGAGGATCACGGGGTGGGGGTATTTGCGTCCCGCAAACTTACGGTGAATATCCATACCGACTTTCATCGAGCCAGTAAAGGTAACGCCAGCGATGTCAGGGTTCCCGGTGAGAGCGTCACCAACGGTGGAGCCGGGACCAGTCACCAGGTTGAGTACTCCTGCTGGAAGACCGGCTTCATTGGCACATTCCACCATCAGCGTGTCGCCCCAGGAAACGCCGCTTGCGGGTTTGAAGACAACGGTGTTGCCAGCGACAAGCGCGTTTCCGATCGGTCCGGCTGCAAGAGAAGTGGGGAAGTTGAAGGGGGAGATCACCAACCAAACGCCATAAGGCTTTAGCACGGAACGGTTGGTTGATAGGAAACCTTTAAGTGGGTCTTTCCCCATATCTTTGATGAAGCCATCGTTTACTTCCATCATTTTTGCGGCATATAACATCAAATCGGCAGACTCCTGGACTTCACCAAGCGCCTCCATGCGATTCTTGCCCACTTCCAGGGCTACTGCAGCGCCGATCTCGTAAACACGCTCTTCAATCTTGTGAGCAAACTTGCGCATCATGGCAACCCTTTCCTGCCAGGGGGTTGCCTGCCAGGCGGGAAAGGCGGCTTTGGCAGCCGCGACAGCATCATCAGCGTCCTGCGCAGTTCCTTTTTGGAAGGTAGCCAGGTGCCAGGTTGTGTTGATAGGTGAGAAAACTGGCAGTTTTTCCTGAGAATAGCGGTTTTCTCCGTTGATAAACATCGGATATTCTTTTCCCAGATTTGCTTTAATGTTGGCAAGTGCGCTGTCAAATTTTTCATGCAATTCCTCAGTAGGATTGAACATTGTTGCATAGGTAAGTTTAAATGTCATTGTTTTGACTCCTGTGTAATCTTTGTATAGATTGTAGCATGACAAGGAGGGCATTTTACATGATGAATAACGATTGTTTCCGACTTGGTGGTGAAAAGGGAGAGAGAGACATAAGGATTTCCAACCGATGATGCTCACAACATCAGATTCAAATCCAGAACCTGATCCACAATTTAGACTTAGAAGAAATAGACAAAAAAGATAAGATGAAAATTTTGCGAAAGGAAGATCAAAAAAGAGCAATATTGGCCAGCGGGGTTTCAAATGTTGAATTCAACAAGCTGGACCAGGTATTTTCCGCAGCAGGTTTGGTGGAAGAAGAATAGAGGAAACCCATCGTGAACATTTGCTCAGATCAATTGCTGAACCGGACTGTAGAACTGCTCCTTGCAGCAGGTGAATCGCCAGAAAACGGCGATGGAAGTGATGGAACTGCTCGATATTAAGAACCAGGCAAATGAGCTGGCAATCAGCCTGCCTTATGGTACTCAGCGCCGGGTTGAAATTGCCCGGGCTCTGGCGACAGAACCAAAACTGCTTTTGCTCGATGAACCAGCTGCTGGTTTGAATGAAGTGGAAACGCTTGAGCTTGCTCAGATCCTGGATACGATTCATCAATCCGGAGTGACGATTTTGCTCGTCGAACACGATATGAAACTGGTGATGGAGAATTGCCAGGTCATAACCGTCATTGATTATGGAAAGAAGATCGCCGAAGGCGATTGTGATTGCGTTCGAAACAACCCGCGCGTGATTGAAGCCTACCTCGGCAAGGAGGAAGACTTATGTTAGTCGTCAATGATATCCATACTTACTATGGTGAGATCCAGGCAGTCAAAGGGATCTCTTTCGAAGTAAAGAAAGGCACAATCACAACATTAATCGGAGCAAATGGAGCAGGAAAGTCCACCACCATCAAAACGATCGTTGGCCTGCTGCATCCGAAAGAGGGAACGATCATTTTTGAAAATAATAATATCGAGCGGATGGACGCTGATTACGTGGTGCGGAAAGGGATCAGTTGGTGCCCGGAAGGCCGGAGGATATTTCCTGTATTGACTGTGGATGAAAACCTGGATATCGGCGCTTATATCCGCTCTGACAGGGACGGAATCGAAGCAGATAAAAAGAAGATGTACGAATTATTCCCTGCCCTGGCAAGCCGCAAGAAGCAACTGGCTGGGTCGCTCAGTGGTGGTGAACAGCAAATGTTGACTATCGGCAGGGCGTTAATGTCCCACCCAAAAATGCTGATCATGGATGAGCCATCGCTGGGTCTGGCGCCGATTTTGGTAAAGCAGGTATTCCGGATCATCAAGGAAGTCAACCAGTTAGGAACCACGATCCTATTGAGTGAGCAAAACGCTCGTGCCGCATTGAATATTGCGCATTATGGAATCGTGATGGAGACCGGCTATATCCGCTATGCTGATAGTGCACAGGCACTAAAAGAGAACACGATCGTCCAGGAAGTTTTCCTGGGAGTGGGATAGTCAGGGCGAAAAACTAAATCAGTTTTATTTTTGTGACGGTCATATTGAGCAGATCAAGTTCCAGGGTTTCTCCCTGAAGCCCAGGTCTGCTTAATAATAATTTTATTGTCTCGGCGGCCTGGAAGGCGGCTGTGGCAGCAACTGATGTCGCCAGGATGCTGGTCAGTCCCTCTTCTCCTGTGTTTCGGGTTTCGATTGGGTAAAGAATGTTCAGCAGGTCCTCTCCTGGTTTAATCACACATACCCGCCCAAGCCAGCTAGTCACTGCAGCATGTACCATCGGGATCCCTGCAGATTTTGCTGCTTGTTGTAAAAGCAGCCGGTCAGGGATGTTATCGAGAGCATCAACAGCAACATCACAACCGGAAAGTAATTCTTCAGCATTATCCACAGTCAGCAAGGTCGGAATGGCTTGTACCTCGACCATGGGGTTCACTGCCATAATACGCTGTTGGGCGGCCAGGGTTTTGGGTCTGCCCAGGTTCATCGTTGAACTGAGCAGCTGGCGGTTGAGGTTGCTCTCCTCAAAAACATCTCCATCCACCACACGCAGATGTCCAACCCCAACCCGGGCAAGGCATTCGATCACATATCCCCCCAGACCTCCGCAACCAACGACCAGGACACGTTTCTCAGCCAAAATTGCTTGCTCGACCTCGCTGATGGCATCGTGGTTACGTTGGTAGCGGAGCATTGTCTTACCCTCCTGCAATCAGGTGCAGGACGATCACATCGTCCCCATCCCGAATAGTGAAGTGTTCGTAATCCTCTTCAGGCACATATTTTCCGTTTATACGCACGATGATGTGCCTGAAGGTAAACAATTTTTCGTCCAGCAGGTTTCTAACGGTCATGCCGGAATGCCAGGGGTAGTCTTCGGTATTAACCTTGATCACTGTTTCGGTTCTACTACTTCCAATAACATGGGCAAGTCCATCCCGATTTCCTTCAACCGCTCCGGGGTGGGGATGCCGTTCATAGTCCAGCCACGTCGGCGGTAAACTGCATCCATCAGCTGTTCATATTGGTCTTCGCGGTAAGCGCGCAGTTTGGCGATCTTCTCGTCCAAAGACATCTTCTCCGGATCTAATCCTTGGAAATCGCGTAGTTGCTTGTCGTACAGTTCTTTGCGTGAAAGATATTCTTCAGCACTTACTGGACCCAATGAGCGGTAAGGAGGGTAGTCGTCCTTGCGTTCGCCTTTACCCATACGCACACTGAACACACGCTGGAATTGATAGACACGTTCGGACTGCAGGATCAAGTCATCCTTGTCAATATCTTCGCCAGTGACGGCATTGAAAATATCCACATAGTTCTGAACATGTTCCGGCACTTTGGCAGGTTCGGAAGTTTTGTAATTGTCAGACGGCACAATATCGTTCCAGGGGAGTTTGCACAAACCAACCAACCCGAACCAGGTACGGAACATGGGGAAATAATAGAGCGCATTGGCTTTGTCTTCAAAAGTCGGGATCTGCTTATTGACCATGTCCATGAAGATCAACCAGGCTTCGTCATGCTGGGGACCCTTGGTTGCCAGGGCGAAACCGCCCTGCTGGGCAAGGCTTTCCTTGTGGGCATATTCGGCATATTCAAGACCTTTGACTTCCATGCCAATATCTTCCAACAGGTCTGCATCTGCTCCGAACTCTTCCACGAAGATTTTCTTCAATTTCCGGATGCCTAAACCTGCCAGTTTGCCAAAACCTTCTCCCCGGGACATTTGGTGCATAAGCTCCAGTGATGCTGAGGCATTGCCGAAGCGCAATTCCAACCCGCCTGTATGGTCAGGACCGATCTGCTCACGTTCATAACATTCCATGATGAACGCGACTGTTGTGGCATAAGAGATCAAGTCTATGCCGTAGGTGTCGCAATAAAAGTTTTCTTCCAGGATTGCCTGTGGGTCGAAGATGCCCAGGTTGGCACCCAGACCGGCAACACATTCGTATTCCGGACCGTCTACAGTCACTCTCTCACCAGCGTAGGGACCACTCGTGAGCAAAAAGTGATCTGCGCATTTGGCACACGCCATGGTGCAGCCATACCAGCAGCCATCGTGCAGCCCTTGCGTCAGCCACTCGTTGATGAAGACTTCCGGGGCAATCTTGACAACTTCGGGGTCGCCACCGGTTTGAAAGTTGCGCGTAGGCAGCAGGTCGTATTGACTCATGATCATGACCGTGTTGGCGGTACCGATCTGGCGCATTTTGTTCTGCTTGCTGTCCAGGTCATGCATTTGTTTGTGATATTTCACGCCAACCTTGTTGATTGTAGCAAGATCGGCAGCATTATTCAGGTTGGGGGTGATTCCCTTATACTTGACGACCAGGGCTTTTATTTTCTTATCGCGTAAAATAGTGCCAAGACCACCTCGGGCAGCCTGCTTAAAGCGGACTGTCTTTCGGCGGGGGTCGTAAAAAGAGAAATTCAACAAACCCATCAAACTATGTTTTGCCGCACTGCCAGAGCTGACCACTGAGACATTGACCATGTCATCTTCATCTTCTGCATATTCACGGGTCAATTGTTCAGCCAAAACATGGGAGTCTTCGGGGTACTCTTCTGCTTCTTTGATTTCGATAAGACCATTGTTGCCATCAATAAAAATGATGATGTCTTTTTCAGCCTTGCCCTGTATTTCGAAAGCATCCCAACCAGAAAATTTAAGCAGCGGTCCAAAATAACCGCCGGCATTACTATCAATGGGGATGTCTGTGAGTGGGGAGATGGAAGCGACCAGGGTTTTGCCTGTGCCGGAATACTGGGTGATGCCCCCCAAAGGACCCACACTCATCACAATTTCATTCTCAGGTGAATTCCAACGGGTTTCGGGAGTGACTGCATTCCAAAGGTACCAGAGGTCGAAGCCTTTACCGCCGGTGAACTTCTCCTTCATGAACTCGGTAACTACCTTTTCTTCAATGCGCAAATCGGATAAATTGATATACAGGGATTTGCCCGAATAGCCGTGCACAATTTTTGCTGGCGTGTATTTGTATTCCTTGAGGATAGTTCCCATTAGATCTCCTTTACCTGGCTCACCAGGACTTCGAGCGCACCAGTCGGGCACGCTTTTGAACATACGTTGCAGGCGATACACTTGAATGGTACTTCCTGGTCATCGGCGTAGAACATGACCAATTCTGAACAATAGCCGACACAACCGAGACAACCGACACACTTTTTCTTGTCGATGCGGACCACGCCATTACGGTCACGATAGATGGCATTGGCGGTGCACATGTTGATGCATTCACCGCATTGGGTGCACTTGCGTGCACGATAGGTTTTGTTGTTTTCAATGATACGGATAGCGGAGTAAGTACGGTCGCTGGTTTTGAAATAGGTTTGTGAACAGGCAACTTCACAGTCCAGGCAGCCGGTACACAACTCCTGCTTGTGGGTGAGGACTTTCATTGAGGTCATCCTTTCTCGTTTTCTGTGCTAATTGTAAGGATGGTTGGGGTTTCCGTCAACGCAAAAGGGCAGAAGAAAAACGATATTTGGTGTTCTAACATGAAATAGGTTACTCAATGAATGAGGCTGGCAATAAGCCAGCCTATCCTACACAAATCTGCTTTTGTAAATCCGAGTTACATGAACAAGTAGGGCAGGATGCCGTCAAGGCTGCTAAAAATGTCACGGAAAATCGCGAATCCACCGCCAAACACAAGCAGGATGGGTAAGAGAACACAGAGGCACAATATCAACAGGATGATCAGGATGATCGCCCAAACGGGGAAGTCTTTTTCCTTGTTTTCAGCCTTGATCGTCTCCACGATGTGGTCTGAGCGTATCGCACGGACATCTTCTGCAGTGATCGTCGGTCCCATCAGGTCAGGACCCATACCCATAGGGGAGGAAGCAAACTCAGAGGCGGCAAGTGGATCAAGCCGAGACTCTGGTTCACAACATTCATCAGAAATATCGGGAACATACTGTTCATCATAGGTATGCTCATGTTCTGGGGTGGTTTCTTCAGTTTCTTCGGTTTTTGGCTCCTCAACAGGTTCCCAACCGCGTTCATCAAATTCGAGGTTCTTCTCATTTGGCTGATCAGCGGAGGGAATATCTAATTCTTCCTCGCCTTCCCAGACTTTCTCAGCCAGCTCGGTCGGCTTTTCTCCAGCTTCTTCAAATGCTTCCTGGGATATTTGGGCGGCATTTTCAGCTTTCTGGCTGGTTTGCTCTACTTTGGATTCTTCAACCTGACCTTCCGCATTTTTGGTTGCATCCTCAATGTTTTCCGGGAGTTCCTCTTTTTTATCATCAAAATTCTCATCCATAATAGCCCTCATTCTGGTCTAATTGAATATTTATTTAATTATAACCGGGAAGAAGGGCAATCTAATGTTTGTAAAAGAAGCCTTCGCAGTTGCCCAGTTAGACAAGAAAAATCTTGCTTCGTATATCCTGGATTTGCTTATAATTGGCGCTGAAAGGTAAGCGATTATGAAAAAATTTATTACTGAATTCAAGGAATTTATTTCAAAAGGAAATGCTTTTGACCTGGCTGTCGGTGTGATCATAGGTGGTGCCTTTGGCAAAATCATCAATTCCCTGGTGGCGGATGTCATTATGCCTCCAATTGGGATGCTGTTAGGCAAAGTCGATTTCAATAATCTATATGTGCTGCTCAACAAGGCTGCTGTAAGCGTACCAAAGGGTACACCATTAACGGTTGCACAAGAACAGGGCGCTGTTGTCCTGGCTTACGGCTCTTTTTTGATGACAATCATCAACTTCTTGATCATTGCATTCTTTATTTTCTTATTGGTCAAAGGGATCAACAAGTTGCGTGATATGAACAAAAAAAAGGAAGTTCCTGCAGAACCGACCATCAAAACTTGCCCCTTCTGCAAAACGGAGATCCCCCTGGAAGCAACCCGCTGTCCTCACTGTACTTCACAATTAGACTAGTTTTTCAAATTGCATTAATAATTCGGGCTGTCACAGGACAGCCTGTTTTTTGTTCGTGGTCGTGTTAAAATCAGGCAATGTCTAATACGGTTTATTTCGGCGATAATTTGAAACTCCTGGAAAGTCTTCCGGATGAGTATGCGGATATGATCTATATTGACCCGCCTTTTAATACCGGCAAAGTCCAGGCGCGAAAGCTCTTACGTACGGTGCGAGCTGAAGATGGAGAAGGGGACCGTGTGGGGTTTGGTGGAAATACCTATCAGACTGAGATTCTGGGTCAAGGTGATTACAACGATATTTTCACTGATTTCGAAGCCTTTTTGCTCCCCAGGTTAATGCAGGCTTACCGGGTTTTGAAGCCTGATGGCAGTTTTTATTTCCATATCGATTATCGCGAGGCGCACTATTGCAAAGTCGCCCTCGATAAGATCTTCGGCAGAGAAAACTTCATCAATGAGATCATCTGGGCTTACGATTTTGGCGGTCGCGCCAAGAACCGCTGGCCGGCCAAGCACGATACCATATTATTCTATGTCAAAGATAATCAAAACTACACTTTCAATACCGATGAAATCGACCGCATCCCTTATATGGCGCCCGGTCTGGTTGGTCCGGAAAAAGCTGCAAAGGGCAAATTGCCGACGGATACATGGTGGCACACCATTGTGGGCACCAACAGCAGGGAAAAAACTGGATACCCTACTCAAAAACCGCTTGGCATATTGGAAAGGATCGTGCGCGCTTCGTCGGATCCTGGTGATTTGGTGCTGGACTTTTTTGCTGGAAGCGGGACGACCGGGCAGGCTTGCCTGAATCTGGGCAGGGAATTTATGCTTTGTGACAGCAACCCTCAGGCAATTGACGTAATGAAGACAAGGTTCGTAGCGCATACCGATATTGAATGGAAACAGATATGAATTTCGCTAATTATGCGGAGCTGTATCCGATATTAAACTTCGACCCGGATCCCGGGGCGATTATCAACCCGCCGCAAGGCAATACGATTCCCGCAACAGTCGTGCTCTGTTTTTTTAAAGAAGTAGTTGAGAAGGTCGCTGCGGCATATAAGGCTGAAATCGTGAATACCTTCCGGTCAGAAGGTGGGTTGTACCCAGTTTATGAGATAGAGTTCAAGGGGGAGAAGATCGCTTTCTTCCAACCTGGAATAGGTTCTGCCCTGGGTGCAGGATTGCTGGATCAGGCGATCGGGTCGGGGGCGCGGAATATCATCGCCTGCGGAGGTTGTGGTGTCTTGGATAAAAATGTTGCTTGCGGACACGTTCTTCTGCCAACAGCCGCCTATCGTGAAGAAGGGACTTCCTACCATTACCTTCCTCCCTCATCGACGGTCGAAATTGAGCCGACTGTTATCAATCTGATGGAAACGGTTTTGTTTGAAAATAGGATCGAATACCTTAAAACCAAAAGCTGGACGACGGATGGCTTTTACCGGGAAACATTAGGAAAAGCAGCTTACTACAAGTCCCAGGGAGTTCTGGCTGTTGAAATGGAAATGTCAGCACTGGCGGCAGTGGCAAAATTCCGTAATGTAAAGTTTGGTCAGTATTTGTACGCAGGCGACATGGTTGTACCGGAAGGTTGGGACAAGCGTGGATGGGTAGACCGCACTGATGTGCGCGAAGTGTTGTTCTGGCTGTCCGTGGAAGCATGTTTGCGAATTGAAAAGGAGTTGTAATGCCAGTATTCGAAAAGGAGATCTTAACAAAGTTTGGATCAGAAGAACTGGGAGAATGGAGCAAAGGCCAGGATCTGGTCATACCCAACTATGATGGCTATGGATTGGCGAATTTGACTCCAACAGCTGCTTATTGGCTGGGAGCAGGTCCTCTGCCAGCGCCTATTTTTGGGCGGGAAATTCTCGATCAATTCAAGGACCACTATCATAATGTAATTGTTATTCTCGTCGATGCTTTGGGTTACAGACAGCTCAAACAATTGATTGAAATGGGCAGGGCGCCACTTTGGAAACAACAACTGGAAAGGGGGAAGCTTTTCCCGATTACGAGCATTTCTCCGAGTACAACTGCAACCGCCCTGACGACAATCTGGACAGGGACGGCACCGAACCAGCATGGTGTGATTGGCTATGAAATGTGGCACAAGGAACTGGGTCTGGTGATGAATAACATCCTGCACACACCGATCACCTACCGAGGTGATGTGGGTGGGTTAAGCAGGGCAGGTTTTGAACCGACCCGATTTATGAACCAGGTTCCTTTAGGACAGCGCTTTGCCAATCACGGGGTGGAAAGCCATGGCTTTTTACCTGGCTCGATAGCTAATTCGGGTCTCTCGCAGATGCACCTGCCTGGCAGCATTCTGCACACCTTTTCCGCTGAAAGCGATCTATTCTTAAATATGCGCGACCTCCTTAATCAGCCCAGCAAACACCGGAGGTTCATGTATGCCTATTGGAGCGATGTGGATTCACTGATGCATCGATATGGCACCTACAATGATCGCGTGACCGAGCAATTTTTTGATTTCAGCAATGCCTTGTTTCGACTGCTGGTGGGCGGGTTGGATGAATCGGTGCGCCAGAACAGTTTGATCCTGGTCAGTGCTGATCATGGTTCGGTGGAAACTCCAACGAACAGCGATTTTGACCTGGCGAATCATCCTAAATTAACTTCATTGCTCACCATGGCTCCCACCTGTGAAGGACGTCTGCCCTTTTTGTATGTGAAACAGGGTCAGTTGGAGGCAGTAAGGGAATATTTCGAACATGCCTGGCCGGGTGAGTTTGGCTTCCTGACCCGACAGCAGGTCCTGGACCTGAGATTGTTGGGGAATGGGCAGGACCATCCGGACTTACTTGATCGAATTGGCGATTTGGTGGCGGTTCCACTTAAGCCCGGTAGTTATCTCTGGTGGCCAGACCGAACAAACACCATGCTTGGCAGGCATGGTGGTTTGCACGCGGATGAAATGTTGGTGCCATTATTTGCT
>DHUW01000084.1:21664-31232 GCA_002409365.1 Anaerolineaceae bacterium UBA5224
TTGTCACCCTGTGTGAAGCGAAATTTATATTCAGAGTCATAGGGGCGGGTCCGGGACCCGCCTGAACCTCAATGCCAAAAAACACCCCCATACCCTTTCCTTAGGAGAGGATGTTATCCATTGTGTCTGCTAGTACAGAAATGTATCTTTTAAAGTGTCATCCTAAGCGAAGCTAAGGGTTTACCCAGAGTTGGAGCGGCTGGACTGGGCCCCGTTTGAATTTCCAAGTCAAAGATAAAGACCTACTCCCACCGATAGCAGGATTAAAACAGCATCCCTCAGCTGCGCTACAAATAATTGGGTTTGGGAACACCCTCGTGTGTTTTACGAACTGTTACGATTTTAAATCGTTATCTCACGATAACCGTAGGTATTAATTACGCGGGTTTTCTTGTACTTGGTTTCGCGCGGCAAGAGCGGGTTGTAGATATGCACGTGACCGTGCAGGTGTAATTTGGGTTGGAAGGTATCGATCAACCAGCGGAAGGCATCCACCCCCTGATGGGCTGGATCATCGTCGTCATGAATTCCTGTCGCAGCTGCATGCGTGACAAAGACATCAAGGTAACGTCCGTAAACAGCCTTATTTAATAATAAGCGCGGGACGAGTGAGTAAACCATATTCCACATTTGCTGTTGTGAATACTGGTAGGGTCCAAAATTGTAGAGCAAACTGCCCTCAATTCCGGTCAGGATAAGGTCATTTTTCTCATCATAGTGAACAATTTTATGCAGGTTGATCGCCCCTTCGGGGTCAATCTTCCAGTTACCTTCCTGATCCTGGATATGTGGAACATGGTTGCCATGCACAAAATAAACCGGAATGTCCAGACTGCTGACGACAAATTCGAGGTAGTTTGCTGGCAGATCTCCACAAGAAACTACCAGGTCTATGTCCTTGAAGCGTGATTTAATAAACGTACTGTAAACACCCGGTACCTCGAGGTCACTGAGACCGAGGATTTTCATTTTTCTTCCCCGATTGCAGCCGCAACTGCAGCTGCCATGCCACCATCATGCGTAATGGATACACTCCAATGCTTGAGCCCCTTCAAGTTAGCCACCAGGAGCGCGTTGCCATGCAAGTGAACCAATGGTTCGCCAGACGGCTCGTGCAAAATTTCGATATCCTGCCAGGCAACCTTGCCAATGCCAGTGCCCAAAGCTTTTGAGACTGCTTCTTTGGCTGCGAAGATGCCGCTGAGAGTTTCATTGTCATCCCGCGCCTGGGATTGCTCTGCTGCAGTAAAAACACGTTGGATGAAGCGTTCGCGAATGTGTGGATTTACTTCTGCGAGACGGTTGGTGCGAATAAGATCGATGCCGGTTTTGATCATAAGGTTTTCCCTGCTGAGGTGATGACCAGTTTATCAAGGTCCCAATACTTCTGGGCACAAGCCAGGATGTCCTCTGTGCTCACGGATTCAAGAACGGCCGGCAGTTCACGCAGGTAATCGAGACTCAGGTTATAACGCTGCAGGCTGATCAGAAGACGGGCAATGCCGGCATTGCTTTCCAACGAAATTGGCAGGCGACCCAGGGCTTGCTGCCTGACATCCGTAAGTTCTTTTTCCGTGACCGGTTCGCTGATGAACCGCTTCAGTTCTTCCTTGATCTTCACGATCGCTTTTTCGAGGTTGTTCGGATTGACCCCAGCAAAAACCTTCCAGCAGGAAGGACCTATACCGGATTCAAGCGAACTTGCTGCGTAATAAGCTAATCCCGAGTGTTCACGTACAGACTCGCCGATGCGTCCCATCATGCCAAACTGCCCCAGGATGCTATCGCCAAGCGAACAAACATGGTATTCTTCGCTCATTGCGATAGGGGCAGATGTGCCGATGATCACATTGGTCTGGCTCTTTTCGGCGATTGATATGTGTTCGCGCAGTGTTTCCCTGTGCGGCTGCCAGATCGGTAAGTTCTTTTGCTTTTGTTGGTGGGGTGGATTCCAGGCAGAGAAGATCTGCTGGAACAAATCTGCGGCTTTCTCACTATCCATACCGCCCGAAAAGGCAATTACCATGCCATCGGGTCCAAGATATCGAGTATGGAAGGTTTGCAGGTCCTCGAGCTTGATGTTGGCAACCGTATGCGCGTAGCCGATTTCCGGGTCGCCGTAAGGATGACCGCGGTAGTAAAGACGGTCAAAAGCCTGGGAAGCCATCTCTTCAGTGTCTTGTAACTGGATTTTAAAAATTGTTGCCAACTGCTGCTTGAGCCGTTCAAAGTGAGCCTGGGGGAAGGATGGCTGAGATAACATTTCCAGCAATAATCCCAGTATCAAGGGCAAATCTTCTTTGAGACACTGTCCAGAGAAAATGGTGGAGAGATGACCAGAACTGATGGAAAGGGAAGCTCCGCAACTTTCAATGAGAGTATGCAGCTCGCGAAATTCATGCCTTTGAGTGCCTGTTGAAAGCATGGCAGCATGCAGGCTGGCAAGTCCATTCTTGCCGGTTGGGTCGGAGAGACTGCCTACTGGCAAATAACCCCGGAAGTAAACTGCCGGGCTGGTTGGGTTGGGGTAAGCCAGGAGAGTGCTTCCGTTTGAGAAGTTTTTGCGAAAAATGTTATCTGAGCCTGGCAAAGAAGCTGTGTCGAAGGTCCGGCTATCCATTGGCTGCCTCCCGATTGCGGTAGACACCAGTCACACGGTGGGCAGGGTCAAGGTAGCGCCTGGCAACACGCAAAATATCTTCTGCGGTCACTTGCTCAAGGCGGGCAACGTAATCTGTAAACCAGCTATAGTCTGCAAAATTATTCGCATAGCCAAGCCAGAAAGCCTGGTTGGTGATGTTGTCACTGCTATAGGCAAAATTGGCCCGGGCTTGTTTGAGCGCAATTGCCTGGTCTTCAACTGAGGTTTTTTCATTCAGAAATTGATCAACGACCTGGTCGACCCTGGCGATTACTTCGTCCGGTGAGTGATCTTCCCGGCAGATGATGGATAACGAGTAGATTCCTGGGTCGATGCTCGCGCTGAGGGAGCCATAGGCTGAGGCAGCCAACTGACTTTCGACCAACTCCCGGTAAAATCGGCTGCTTCGGTTGCCAATGCCGCCGCTGCCAAACATATTAAGTGAAGAAGGTCCGCTGAGGATGCTCTCGATCAGCGTGTAAGCAAAGAAGTCGGGGTCGTTTGCCCGCGGCGATCTCCAGGCGATCTGGATGTAATTGGCTTCATCCGGCCCTTGCACTTCAACGCGTTCTGCGCTGGCGATTTCATTTTCGGGTTTCGGAATAGAGCGAATGGGTTCGGTGTTCCCAATTGATTCGAAACAGTCCCTTACCAAGGTCAAGATATCGTCCAGGTCAAAAGATCCAGCCAGGCAAAGCATGGCATTGCTGGGCTGGTAGTAGTTGCGGTAATGACCGTAAAGGTCTTCACGGGTCAGCGAGAGCAAATCTTCGGTTGAGCCAAGCACCTCGTTACGATATGGGTGCTGCTTAAAAGAAGCCTGTTGAACAGCTTCACTCAGCAAAAACTGGGGGTCGTTCTCGTTGCCCTCCCTTTCAGAGAGGATCACGGTTCGTTCTGTCTCTACTTCAAGAGAGTCAAACAGGCTGTTGACCATGCGGTCAGCCTCGAAACGTAGTGCCAATTCAAGTGCAATACTGGGAAGTGTTTGGTAATAGGCTGTCCAGTCCGGGCTTGTCAGGGCATTGGAGTAGCCCCCAGTGCGGGAGATGGTGTCTTCCATCTCCTTGCCGGTAAAATTTTTGGTGCCCTTGAACTGCATATGCTCGACCCAATGGCTCAGACCAGTTTTCCCGGGAATTTCGTTGCGGGAACCTACGTTGTACCAGACCCAGGCGCTGACAATAGGCGCGGTTCGAATTTGTTTTAAGGCGATGCGTAACCCGTTTGAAAGGGTAAAAAAGAAAGGTTTTTCGTTATTGTTCAATTTTCTCAATCATGAAGTCTGATCTATGCTTCCTGTTCAACAGGGGCCTGCCTGTCAGGCGACCAGCGGATCATCATTACCAAACCTACAAGAATCACAAACAGACCTATCATGACACCGTAACTTTGCAACGTGCCAAGGATAACTTCAGGAGGTGGATTGGTGCCGAAACCGAAGGCATCTGCGAGTGCTGTGAAAACACAAATTACATAACCAGTCATCAGTGTACGGGTGCCGATGTCTGCCAAAAGCGATTTATTGGTACAAGCCCAGAAGGCATTTAGAGTGCTACTGGCTCCGCCAGTGAGCAAGCCAATACCGATCAAAAAAGTAATAATTTGAGTGAAACCAATGTACAAGCCGCGATCCAATCCAAAAAGATCAGGTCTAAGCCCAAGGATCACGACCAGCAACCCTATTATGGTCAAGGTGAGACCATGACGTATCATGGTGTGTGGGAATCCGAAGTCCTTGGAATGGCGGTCAAGATTGTTGCATGGATCTATGAGAACGTCTCGGTCAGTTAGCTTCATCAATTTCTACCCTGGTAAAACTGATTCTACCACTCTCAAAAAATTACCCGAAAAAATCTTGCTAATCTCTTGTTCATTGTACCCAAGATCCTGCAGGAAAGTGGTCAATTTTTGCAAGTCAGCAATGCTATCCAACTCGTGCGGTACGTGTTCAAGACCTACACCGCCGTCAAAATCACTGCCGATGCCAACTTGGTCACAATTTCCAGCGACCTGGCAGATATGATCGATCTGCTCAGCCACCAACCGAAGTGATACAGCCTCTCTGCCTCCATCAGCACACCAATCCCAATTCAGGAAGGCGTTGAGGGGAACAACACCAATTACGCCACCTCGTTCGATCAGTTGCTTTAACACTTGATCTGAAAGCAGGCGGTTGGTGAAGTAGCCTTTCACAAGCGAGGCGACGTTGGAATGGCTGGCGATGATCTGACCCGGATAGACCTCAAGGCATTCCAGGGCTGCCGGTTCGTCCATGTGTGACAGGTCCAGGATGAATCCGGTTTTTGCCATTTCATGGAGCAACTGCCGACCCAAATCGGTCAATGGACCAGGCTCACGGGTTCCGCCACAGAACTGATTACCAGCCCAGGCAAGACCAATTGAGCGCAAGCCGTTTTCCCACCAAAGCGGGAGCTCAGAAAAATCAGTGATGCCTTCTGCACCTTCCATGGTTGGAATAATTCCAAGTGGCAGATAATCGCTAGGTTGGGGGTCCGGAGGTTGTTTCTCCCATTCCTGCAGGTGATTCCGCAGATCAGATTTTGTAAGGATCAAGCGGTATACTTCAGGCTTTTCTTCAGCCAGGCGATGATAGAGATTCAGGTGATTCCAGTAAATCCGGTTGGCTTCCTCAGGCGTTCGGTAGACCTGCTGGTTAGGGTAAAGCTCCTTCTCAGCACGCAACGGTCCAGCAAAAAGAGTACCGAAAACCAGGGCCACTTTACCCCGGTTGTACTCCGGCCATCCGAGCAACGATTGGTATTTAAGGCCAGGTACGGGATGGTCGGCTTCTAGCCGGCGGGTTTCGTAGACTGAGCGGCTATAATCCCTTCCGAAGGAAAGAATGTTATAAGACAGGTCCTGATGGGCATCGATAATTAAGTTCATAGGTAATAAAAAGCGTCGGAGAAGTTTCCCGCTCCGACGCAATCGTTCAAAGAGTATTACTCAGCATCCTCAGTTTCAGGCGTTGAGGGGGTCTCTTCGGCCGTCTCAACAGGTTCTTCAGTTGAGGGAGTCTTCTCTGCGACCTCTTCGGAGGTCGGAGTTTCAGCAGAATTTTCAGGCAGTTCTTCGCCCACGATCTCACCGATGGTTTCACCTTCGATGCCGTGTTCGAGATTATAGCTTTCGACCAGAGTCTTCCAGTCCATGTCGGCATAGGCAGGAGAATCTACACGACGAAGGCTTAAACCGATGCGATGTTCTTTGTCTTCAATTTTGAGGATACGAAGGGTGACAATATCACCCGATTTGAGAACTTCCTTGGGATGATCGATGCGCTTGTCGCTGAGTTCAGAGATGTGGATCAAACCTTCCAGGTCGCCTGGCAGATGCAGCTTGGCGAATGCGCCAAAATTGGTAAGTCGGGTAATTTCACCTTCAACCAATTGACCAATCTTGAGATCCTTAACCTGTTCGTTCCAGGGATCAGGTTGAAGAGCACGCAGTGAAAGTCCGATGCGGCGGCGATCTTTGTCAACGGTGATCACTTTGACTTTTACTTCCTGCCCGACTTTTAGAATCTCGTTGGGGTGCTCAAGGCGATCCCAACTCATTTCACTGAGATGGATCAGACCATCGGCTCCGCCAATATTCACGAAAGCACCGAAATCGGCGATGCTGGTGACACGACCAGTGCGAATGTCGCCTTCATTCAGTTCTTCGAGGATCTTATCGCGGATCATATCGCGGGTTTCATTACTGGCAGCGCGTTCGCTCAGAATAAGGCGTTGGCGTTGGCGATCGACTTCAATGACACAGACATCAACAGCTTCGCCGACAAATTCTTTGAATTTCTCTTCGGGAGTCCCGCCAGACATATTGAAACGACGGCTCAGGCTGAGTTGAGAAGCAGGAATGAAACCACGTATGGTTGAGAGCGGAACAATCAGACCGCCCTTGTTATAGCCTGCTACTGTGGACGAGAAGCTTTCACTGGATTTCAGCAGTTCTTCTGCTTCAACCCAGCTTTGTTCTTCCACTGCTCGGACAAATGAGAGAATTAAGTTGCCTTCATGGTCTTCGGGTGTAATCACGTAAACCGGGATGGCTTTGCCTTCTTCGAAGGTCGCGAGAATTTCTTTTGGGATTGAATCGAATTCTTTACCTTCGATGATGCCTTCGGATTTTGCTCCGATGCTCACCAAAATTCGGTTGTCTGATAGGCTGGCGATGATGCCATCGCGAATTTCACCAGCAGTGGGGATGTCGATCGTTACCCCTTCTGATTCAAGCAATTCGCCCATAAGGCTTTCCATGGTAACTTCTGGTTCTTTCTCCCGGTCATTCTCCTGTAAAATAGCGGCGTCTTTGTCTGACATTGATAAATAGCTCCAATGAATTGAGATTTGGCACTATTATAGGACTAAGGTGAAATTCGCGCAAATAAAAAATAGCTAATTTCTAGCTTATTCGGGAATGCTCCCTGAAAACGACCTAGAATACGTGCATCTGTTCCATTTTACCATCAATTAATAAAAAAATGTATTTGTAGAAGGTCGGCATTTGTATTAATGTGAAACTTACGAGGATAAAAAATTACAATACTGGTAGAACAGATTGAATGAATAGCGGGAAAAGAAGTAGAGGCAAGATAAAGAGAACTTATGTCGACAATCGGGAGGTCAGGTTCAAATACTGAATCTGACCTCCTAAAAAGCAGTTGAATCTCTGGACGATCTGATTGAAGAGAAGAGTTTTAGTCCTCATTCAATGGTGGAAAGTCGCCCCAATCCAACACCTGACGAGTCCCCGTTTGAGGGTCAGGAGGACCAATAATGCCGTCTTCCTCTAACTTCTCAATCAGGCGTGATGAACGTGTGTAACCGATACGCAGTTTTCGCTGCAACATCGAAACAGATGCGCGTCCTTCCTTGCGGATGATCTTTACTGCTTCTTCCTCAATCGGGTCTGCGTTGGGGTCTTTTTCCAGCTCTTTCCACAGAGGCTCCTGTTGCATGGGCAGGTGAGAACGGGAGGAGAATATAGCTTGATCCGGTCTTTCAGGGGCACCATCAAGACTATTTTGGCTCCGCCAGAAATCTGTTAGTGCAGAAAGTTCGTGATCGGAGACATAAGTACCCTGCAGGCGGACCGGTGCAGCAGCATCTGGCGCCTGGAAGAGCATATCACCCTTTCCGAGCAGTCTTTCCGCTCCTGGCTGATCCAAAATCACGCGACTGTCCACATTCGATGCTACGGCAAAGGCAACCCTGGCGGGGAAGTTGGCTTTGATCAGACCGGTGATCACGTTGGTGGAGGGTCGCTGGGTTGCGATGATCAAGTGAATACCGGTTGCCCTTGCCAGCTGCGCCAGGCGTGTGATGGAACGCTCAGTCTCATCGGGAGCCAGCATCATCAGGTCTGCCAATTCATCGATTACCACCACAATATAAGGAAGTGTCTTTTCGCCGGCCTTGGTCCTGTGATAGTTGAATTCATCAAGATTACGAGAGCCATCAGCTTCAAACATACGATAGCGCAAATCCATCTCGCGCAGCATCCATTCCAGTGCGCCGACGACTTTTTCGGCGTCGACGATCACATCAGCCAAAAGATGGGGGATTCCGTTATAAAGTGACAACTCCACGCGTTTAGGATCCACCAGCAACAAACGCAGCTGATCCGGGGTCATATTGAGCAAAAAGCCGGTCAGGATGGAGTTGACACATACCGATTTACCAGATCCGGTGGTGCCAGCAATCAGCAGATGGGGCATGGACGCCAGGTCTGCAGTGAATGGTCTGCCAGTAACGTCTTTCCCGAGGGCAAACTTGAGTGCAGAAGGATGACCGATGAATTGAGGGCTCTCCACTACATCCAGCATGGACACCATGGCGGTTTTCACATTCGGTACTTCGATACCGACATAGCCTTTGCCTGGAACCGGGGCTTGCATGCGAATCCGGGAAGCCTTGAGCGCCATGGAGAGGTCATCTGCCAGCTTGGTGATATTACTAACGCGCACCTTGGTTTTGCCAGTGCGTGATTCGATATATTCCGGCTCAACACCAAACATGGTGATGCTTGGTCCGCGTCGA
The DNA here is from genome assembly GCA_002409365.1 of Anaerolineaceae bacterium UBA5224. Taxonomy (GTDB): domain Bacteria; phylum Chloroflexota; class Anaerolineae; order Anaerolineales; family Anaerolineaceae; genus Mesolinea. The sequence goes on from DHUW01000084.1 coordinate 30,371, forward strand.
ATCTCTACCACTTTGGCTGGTGCATTGAAGGAACGCAGGGTTTCTTCTATTACCCTGGCACGATCTTCATCTGATTCCTCGTCAACCGGAGCAGCTTTGACCGGATCGAGAACCTCAGAAGGCACAGGCAGCTTCCACTCGGGCTCGCCGGTCTGCTTTTCTTCGGTCGGTACAGTTGTTTGAACAGCGACGGTGTTGGCTGGCTGTGGTTTAGATTCGGTTTTAGGTAATAATTTAGGTTCTTCAGTAATTTTTTGCGTCTCAACTTTTTGCTGAGCACGCTCCAGGCGCTTATTTTCGACACTTTCGTCAAGTTTTACCTTGCCCGCTTGCAACTTGCCGGTGACCCAGGCTGCCAGATCAGCAACTGAGAGGTCAACCAGCAGCATCAGGGCTATCAAAAACCACGCAATCAGCACAATCACCGTGCCCGCTTTCCCCAGGCCGGTTTCAAAGTACTGGTAAATTGTCCCACCAACCAGACCGCCGCCACTGGGAGAACCGACTGGCGGAAAAGAGATATCGATCAATTCGAACCAGACCAATAAGTTAAAAAATACGTGGACCACACCAATAACCCGCTCGAGATTAACTTTGGGTAATTGCTCAACCCGTGAAAGCAAGAACCAGGCCCCGAGTGCCAGCAAAATTAGCGGGAGGGCATATGCCCCCCAGCCTACCCAGGATTGCAGTAAGTTAGTCCACCAACGTGTAAGCTGACCGGATTGCGAAGTAAGCGCAGCCAGCAGTGAGAGCAATCCAATCACGATCAGGACAATGCCAATGATGTCTGCTTTTTGTTGCACAGAGAGGGGTGTGCTTTGTGCGCCGGCATTCGATTTAGGTGAACGGCTGGTTTTCG
>DHUW01000007.1:0-5460 GCA_002409365.1 Anaerolineaceae bacterium UBA5224
CAGTAAGTGATATACCAGGTGTCTTTATCAAGCTGCGAGTAGAACGAATCAATTTCAGCCAATGGGACGCTTAATGCTCCCTGGACATGGCTGGCTTCGTATTGCCCCGCCGTCCTGACATCCAGCAAAACAGCACTCTCGTTCTGCATCGCCTGTTGCACTTCCGCTACTGTCAACCTTGGGACCTCATCCTGGGACAGGTAGATAGGGTTGCCGTTCAATTCCCGGGCTCCCCGATATACAAACAGACCAACCACTACGACAACGATCGCCAAAATGATCCAGATCGGAGTAAGATTTTGCTTTTTCATATTGGTGGGGAGTTTTCTTCTCGCCATACGCACCTCGTTTTTCTTGTTTGCTATTATGGCATATCACTCGTCGAGAATCCCATTAATGTACAAGATGTGTAGATATTAAGGGTCTCCCTTACAGAATCAACCCAGGGCTCTTATACAGGAAGGTTCGTTATTATCATGAAGTCTCGAAAAACAATTCAACTACGGAGTTTTTGCTTGAATGAGCCTAATCTTTGGTCTTGCCTGTATAATATGCAAACAAACCTTGCTATCATCGCACAAATTGAGAGAGTTATGCTGGAAATTACAGTAAACGGTATCCTTTATAGTCTCGAAGAACTCCCTGGTGAAAAGCTGAGCGACCTCCTGCGCGAGCGCCTCCGCCTGACTGGCACGAAAATCGGCTGCGGCGAAGGGCGCTGCAGCATCTGCACCGTCTTGGTGGACGGCGTTCCCACTCGCTCTTGCATTACACGCGCTTCTAAAGTTAATGGGAAATCAATCCTTACCATTGAAGGTTTGCGCGCGCTGCGTCCTGACCACCAGCAAGATCAACGCGGGGATCTCAAAGCGCTCCACCCGCTCCAGGAAGCCTTCATCACCCATGGTGCCATCCAGTGCGGCTTCTGCACGCCTGGGCAACTTCTGACTGCTTATGCTCTCCTGCAAAACAACCCTGATCCGAGTGTCGCTGAGATCCGGGAAGCGATGAATGATGTCATTTGCCGCTGCGGCAGCTACGAAGCGATAGTTTCGGCTATCCAGGCGGCTGCGCAGGCTCTGAATGAAGATAAAGCCATCGCACCCCGCCAGGTGCCACTGGGCGAGCAGGACCTTAATCATGTTGGCAAGGCGGTTTCTCGTCCGGATGCTGTCTCAAAAGCGATCGGTAATGCAAAATTTACGGATGATCTGCACTTTGAAGGCATGCTCTTCGCTCGCGTTCTGCGGGCTGGCGTTCCCTCTGCCATCCTGCGCGGGCTGGATATTTCCCGGGCCGAGGCACTCCCCGGTGTTGTAAAGATTCTGACCGCCAAAGATCTGCAGCACGAACATTTTCAAGGCACCTACAAAAAAGATTGGCCGATCCTGATTGGATTTGGCGAACGGGTGCGCTACCAGGGTGATGCCATTGCCATCCTCGCTGCTGAGACCCAGGCGATCGCAGATGAAGCGCTCAAACTGGTCCACCCTGAATTCGAACTCCGTCCGGTGGTCAGCTGTCCGCAGCAAGCACACCAGGAAAACGCCGAACGGCTGCACGATGATGGCAACCTGCTCAAGCACATCCACTTCAACAAGGGCGACCTCCAGGTGGGGTTTTCAGAGTCGGATGCAATCATTGAGCACACATTTTCCACCCCCTTCATGGAGCACCTTTTCATGGAACCGGAGTGCTCCATCGCCGTACCCCAGGAAAACGGCGGGCTGGACCTTTATGTCGGGTCCCAAATTCCTTTCGAGGATCGCCTCCAGGTCGCTGAAGCGACCGGTTTACCCGTCGAAAAAGTGCGTATTCGCGGGCAAAAAACCGGCGGTGCTTTCGGCGGGAAAGAAGATATCGCCGGTCAGATCCACGCCGCATTGCTTGCATTGGCTACGCGCAGACCGGTCAAACTGCTCTTTACTCGGCGTGAAAGCATGCTGGTGCATCCCAAACGCCATGCCACAACAATTAAAATCCGCCTTGGCGCGAAGAAAGATGGCACCCTCACCGCCATTCAAACCGAACTTTTCGGTGATACCGGTGCTTACGCCTCTCTTGGTGTTCCGGTCATGACACGTGCCACCACCCATTCCTGCGGACCCTATGTGATCCCTCACACTCACGCTGATTGCTACGCCATGTACACCAACAACCCGCCTGCCGGCGCTTTTCGCGGATTTGGCGTGGTCCAGGCAGCTTTCGGAATCGAATCTGCCATGGATATGCTCGCCAAAGAGCTCCAAATCGACCCAATGACTATGCGCAAGAAGAACTGCCTGCATATCGGCTCCACCACCAACACCGGTCACTACCTGACCGAGAGTGTGGGTTTGCCTGATTGTCTCGATGCGATCAGCGACTGGTGGGCGCAAAACGGTATAAACACACCCTTTGAGCCCCAGACTGAAGAGGTCGGCGGGCAGAGCCTGCTCACCTGCTGGGGGCTGGCTTGCGGTTTCAAGAATACCGGTTTAGGCACCGGCGCGGACGACAGCAGCGGTGTGATCCTCAAACTGATGCCTGCTGGACGGCTTCAGATCAAGAGCGGCGCTTCCGAGGTCGGTCAGGGCATGGTCACCACTCTGCAGCTGATCGCCGCCGAAGTGCTCTCGATCCCGCCCGAAAATATCAACATCTACCTGATGGACACTGCGCTCACTCCGGATGGCGGCGCAACCACTGCCAGCCGTCAGACCTATGTGACCGGTAACGCAGTCCGCCAGGCAGCCACCCAGCTGAAAGAGCGCATCCTTGAACTGCTGGAAAAACTCCTCGGAATTTCTGTAGGTGAAATTCGGTTCTCAGCGGATGGAGCCCATTACGCTGAGCGCCTGATTCCCTGGCAGGAGATCCACGATTTACTCAAACAAACGCCCGAAGGGCTCGAGGTGGAGTGCCGTTATCGCGCGCCTGAAACCTTCCCGCTCGAAGTTGGTGGACGCATCCATATCGCCTATGGTTTTGCGGTCCAGGCCGTCAAGGTCGGCATCAACCTGCAAACCGGTGAGGTAAAAGCCTTGCAGGTGGTGGCTGCCAACGATGCCGGACGTGTGATCAACCCGCTCGGCTTCCAGTCGCAGGTCGAAGGTGGTGTGGTGATGGGGGTCGGACACGCCCTGATGGAGGATTTCAAGGTCGAGGAGGGCGTGATCAAGAGTGACCGCATCGCGCGTTACGACGTACCTCGGATGCAGGATCTGCCCGAAATCACCTCGATCATCGTCGAATCGCACACCTCGGAAGGACCTTTTGGCGCCAAGGGCATCGGTGAACTGGTCTGCGTCCCCACCTCCCCCGCGATCACCAATGCCATCTACCACGCCATCGGTCTGCGAATAGATACCCTGCCCGTGACCAAAGAAAAAATCCTCAATTGGCTGGCTCGTAGTTAAGGGCCTTCTCCTCCGGAGGAATCCCTCCGGTTTACTGGTATACATCGCCTTCCCCTGTGGGGAAGCCATCGGGCTTATTCCGCCCTACATCTCTTTTGTTTTCTATTTCCAGCTCCCTGTTCCCGGCTCCCTGTTCTCTGTTTCCTGACCTCTGGCACCTTACTTGCACCTAATACCCTGATACTCCAGGAGGAAGTATGTCACGAGCATTTGGAATCGACATCAGCAAACACCAGTCGAACGCCGAGGGTACACGGCGGGTCAATTTTGACGCAATCAAAAATCACCGCGAACCAGTCACTTTCATCGCTGCCCGTGCAGGCGTCTCCTGGGGCTACCGCGATCCCCAATTCAGCTACCACTGGTCGCAGATGGGGCAGCTCAAGATCGGTCGCATCGCCTACCATGTGCTCTATTTTGGCGAGAGTGCCGTCGCCCAGATGGATTCCCTCTTCAAAATGCTCGAAAACAAGAGCGATTGGGCGCATGACCGCATTGCCCTCGACCTGGAAGTCGCCGGCATCAACACGCGCTCCCGCATCACCTCCACCACACTCAACAGCCTCGAAATCTGTAAATCCCGCACCGGTCGCTACCCCATCGTTTATTCCCGTGCCAATTGGGTCAACACCTATCTGCAAGTCGCAGATCTGCCCAAGCTGGATTGGTGGCTGGCAACGTACCGACGCCCTGCGCCTTCGCCCTTCTACACTGCGGAACACCCCGGTCCACCTTTCATTCCCAATGGGGTCGATACCTACTTGATCCATCAGGTAGGCGACCGCTGTAAACCAATCGGAGCCTTGGGTCCGTATATGGACTACAACCGCTTCAACGGTGACCAGGATGCCGTCTGGAAGTATTTCAACAATCCTACTGGTTCTCTGGATATTCCCCAATCGCCTGTCCTTTTCAAAGTGAAATGTATGGTCAACAGCCTGCGTAAGCGCGAAGGACCTGGATCGAACTTCAGGATCATTGGTAAGCTCAACCTGGGCGAAGTCGCTTCCGTTTATGAAGAAAGGGACGGCTGGTTCAGGCTGGATCCGGTCTCTGAGGTTTGGTGCTCCGGAGCTGGCACGTATTTGCAGTTGGTCCCGTCTGAAACTCCCGTGGGTTCAAAGAAAGACTTACGTGCCCAGTGCATTGTCAAAGCGCTCTATCTGAGGGATGGCCCTGGAAAACGGTATAAGATCATCGGTAACCTGATCCGCAATGATGTGGTCACAGTATATGAAATAAAGGATGGCTGGTACCGCATCTCACCCGACGGGCAGATCTGGTGCTCCGCCGAACCCCAATACGTGCGATTAGTCGGTTAAGATTTTGTTCGGAGAGGGTGTCTTCCTCCACCGTAAGGGAGACCTTCCACAGTCTCCCGCATCCTCAACGGCAAACTTACGGAATGCCATGGATCCTATCCGTTTCGCTGCCAGGACATTGTGGTTCCTTACACAGATTTTATCTTGTTTAGACAGGTCTGCGAGACCCTTGTACGGAGAGTGTCATGTTGCTGGGAGCGTAGCGAGCAGTACTTGCTCCCTCCGAAAATGAACGAGCAAAACCATACTTCGCCGCTTACCACCCCATTCCACAGTCACTGCGAATCCCAGATAGCGGAATTATGATGTTAAGTGATTAAAAAGCAGGGCATGTGGCAGGCTGCGTTTCAGACTTGAATATTTTCATCTTCAAGGTTGATCCTGTCAGGTCAATCAACAGAAAAAAGGCAGATAGCCACGGTCGCTTCGCTCCCTCGCAATGACAGAATCAAAAGATTTTTTTTAAAAATCCTTCAGCAATACGCCCAAAGCTAAAAGGGCGAAAGCTGCGATCCACAACCAGGGCATCGCCGCAGCCAGGGCGGTGATCACGCCAAATTGCGCCAGCAAAGCCAGCACAAACAGTACAACTGCAATGAGGAAAACGAGATTGGTGGGTGCACTTAATTTCATGATGTCTCCTTGAGAATAGATGAATGGAATTAGTCTATTTTACCGGCATTTTGGGATGTCAAGGTTTATTGCAGACCTTCAAGCATGCCAACAACGTCGTGCTGGAA
>DHUW01000007.1:5856-16537 GCA_002409365.1 Anaerolineaceae bacterium UBA5224
TGATTGCAGCTCCCGGTGTGCCGAAACGTCCATGACCACCTTTTTATCATCAGGGAGCCAGTCCAAATTCCGCCAGACCTCACAACCGATCAATTTTTTGGGCATTTCCTCGGGTTCCAATTCACGCAGAGCTTCCAATACGCGCAGCAGCACACCCACATGGGTATTGTGTTTGTCTGCCAGGTTGTGGCTATACAGTACTTCCGGATGAGTCTGCCTGATCAGGTTTTTAAGATCGTCCTTAAGTGCCTGATTGCCAGTCTTTTTGACCTCGGCGCTTGGGTAGCCCAAAAATACCTGGGCAGAATATTTCCCGATGCGGGCAGCTTCTTTCTGCTCTTCCACACGGATTTTTGCCATCTCGTCGTCACTCATATCGGCGAATTTACCAGCGCGGGGCGAGCCGTGCCCATCGGTTACAACGCAGCCGGTGAAATGAATATTTTCTTGTTCATAAGCGCGCAGGATGCCATCAATGGCCATAATTTCGATATCGTCCTGGTGGGCGGCAATGCAAAGATGGGTCGTGCGACCGAGCGCTTTGGCAGGGTCCGAGCTATCGGGAATATAAACTTCGGAATTTGATTGTGCGAACATGCGTATCTCCATGATAAATATATGCCAATAAATATATCATCATTAGGAGTTAGCTTGATGTTTTTTGTGAGTTTGGCGCTTTCATTTTAGAAGAAGGTTGCGAGGCGGTTCATCGTACGGAGCGAACATGGAACAGATGGTAAACTCACCTCTTCGTCCCAGAAATCAGGAACTAATTCACCTAACCAAGCTCTTTACCCCAAAATCATGTTAATATTCTACCCATGCAAACACTCGAAATAATCCACCACATTCCTGCTGAACAAAAATGGCAATATTTGCTCCTGCCCTTCGAAATGCCCGCATCAACCGAACGGATCGACATTGAATACACCTACCCCAAAAATCGGGACGAACAATCCGATTCCGAAAACGGTCAGTTCACCGCCCACGAACGCATCAATCGCATCGATTTGGGGCTGATCGCGCCGGATGGCAGCCAGGTTGGTGCCAGCGGCTCCAGCCGTGACGTCATTTTCGTCTCCACCACTGATGCCACCCCCGGTTACCACTCCCGCCCGCTCGATGCCGGCACCTGGCAGATCATGCTGGGAGCTTATGTGGTCTCGCCCGACGGCGTGGATGTGAAAATCAACCTGCGTTTCACTCCCAAAACCCGCCGCTGGTTCAAGGGCGATCTGCACACCCACACGCTCGCATCCGATGGACGGCTTCCGCTTGACCATCTTGCCCGCCATGCCCGCGAACACGGTTTGGATTTCATCGCCGTCACCGATCACAACCAGCCGGTCAAACGCGCCTCCTTCCCGAAAATCCCGGGGTTGACCATCATCCCAGGCTTGGAATGGACCCACTACAAAGGGCATAGCAACTTCCTCGGTATCGAACATCCATATGAGGGCAGCTTCTTTACCAACACGGAGGAGGAAACCCAACAAAAATTCCGGGAAGCACATAAAAACGGTGCCCTGATCAGCATCAATCACCCCCTGGAGAGCGATTTTGGTTTCCATTTCGACCTGGAAAAGCTGCCTTACAACATGATCGAGGTCTGGAATGGTCCCATGCGCCCCAGGAACATTGAGGCCATTGGCTGGTGGGATCAAATGCTCAAAGCCGGCAAGCGCCAGGTGGCGGTCTGTGGCAGTGATTATCACGAAGACACGGTTTTTCAACGCCTGGCAAACCCGACCTTGAACGTTCTGGCGTGGTCTCCCAGCGAAAAAGACCTCCTGGAAGCGATCGAATCTGGACACAGCTATTTCACCTACAGTCCCACCGACTTGCATGTCGATCTGTATGTCGAGGACGCAACCTATGGCGTGATCAAGCACTGGCGGGAGGGTCTGCAGGCAACTTTGAACGCTTTCGCCCTGGAAGCGTGCGATCAGATCAGACTGATTGACCAGGACGGTTCGCGCATCCTCTTCGATGCCCCTCAAAAAGGTGACTGGCAATCGAACTTAAAGGTTATGAAGCCGGGATACATCAGGCTGGAGATCTGGCGCACCTTCTTCCCAGGTCTGCCGTCCATGCCCGCCCTCGTCACCAACCCGATTTGGTTTGATTAGTTGAAGGTGCAATTTTTTTCGTAGGGGCGACCTGCCATGGTCGCCCATGAAGCGGGAGGTCATAGACCCTTAACAGGGCAGTGTCCTCCCTAACAAAGCTGGCTGGGTTTTAGTTCCTCTCTCACCCCCCTACCCCTCTTAAGAGGGTGTGGTAAAAGAAAGTTAGGGCTTATCCAGCGGCAGTCTGCTTTTCAGTCTTGAAAATGCTCATCTAATTTGTCAGATCGGAAAAGGCAGATTGCCGCGGTCGCTTCGCTCCCTCCCAATGACAGAATCTGTCCGTACTGAGGGGGTTCTCTCTGCCGACTTTCGACCAATTCAGTACAGCGGCTGGACTAAAGCCCAGCCACTCGGATAGAGTATAAAAAATTCGATTTTTAGGTTAATTCGAGTAGATAACTCCCCTCTAAAGTTCCTTTTTGTTAATAACAAATGCCTCGAGCTTAAACTCATCTTGACATTTCCATCATTCTTGTTAAAATTTAGTTGAGTAGTGAACTAAGTCAGTTAATAACAACAGTGGGACGGCATGTCGCAAAAGAGAATTAACTTGTACGAATCATTGAAGGCAATTTTCCTTCACATAGACAATCACGAAAAGACCTATCTTTCCAGTTTTGGTCTCAATGTTCCTCGCTTTTATATTCTTTTGCATGTCTCTCACAACCCCGGCATAAACTACATGGACCTCAGCGATCGCCTGCTTTGCACCAAGAGTAACACCACTCGTGTTATCCAGGGTATGTACAAAGACGGGCTGATCACACGTCAAAATGATCCCAATGACAGGCGCAGTTATCAACTTTACCTTACAGAAAAAGGTTCTGAGCTTTTGGCTCGCGTCCTGCCCGGTTTTTTCGACCAGATCAACTCTCTCATGTCTTGCTTCTCGGATCAAGATACTCTCAAGTTCCTGGAAGTAAGCCAACACATTGAAAGCAACCTATCCCCCGATTCAACTCCCAACCTGACCAATTCACAAGTTCTTGGCTGGCATAACGGTCAAACCCGGGGGGCAGGATGAAAATGCTTTTGTCTGGCAATTTCGCCAAATATTTCTATAGTTTCAAAAGGAGAAACAAATGAAGAAAAGTTATTTGTTGATTGCAATCGCTTTGATTGCGACTCTGATCCTGGGCGCCTGCGGCACCCCGGCAGAGACCCCCGTTGCTACCGAAGCTCCCGTAGTTACCGAAGCTCCTGTAGTCACCGAAGCCCCCGTAGTCACCGAAGCACCGACCGAAGCTGCACCCGCCGCGACTCTGCGCATTTGGGCAGACGAACAGCGCGCTCCAGTGCTGACTGAACTGGGTGCCAAATTCCAGGCTGAATACAATGTGGAAGTTGTTGTCGAGAATATCTCTGGTATTCGCGATCAATTCCTTGTGGCAGCCCCTGCCGGCGAAGGCCCCGATATCATCGTCCTCGCTCACGACCAGCTCCCCGCTCTGACCGCCTCCGGTCTGATCGCTGAACTCGATCTGGGCTCCAAAGCCGCTGATTTCGACCCCGAATCCCTGAAAGCCTTCACTTACGAAGGCAAACTCTTTGGCATGCCCTATGCCCGTGAGAATCTTGGTTTCTTCTATAATGCTGACCTCGTAACCGAAGTCCCCACCACCTGGCAAGGTGTCTATGACCTCAGCAAACAGCTGATTGCTGATGATAAAGTCCAGTTCGGTATGGTTTTGGGCGGCACTTCCTACGACGCTTATCCCTGGATGACCTCTCAGGGCGGCTATGTCTTCGGCGTTAACGCCAATGGCGACTACGACCCCTCCGACATCGGTGTTGGTGGTGAAGGCATGATCAAATTCGGCGAAATGGCACTGCAATGGAAGAACGATGGTGTCCTCTCAGATAACCTCGACAACACCACCGCCAAATCCATGTTCCTGAATGGCGACGTCGCCTTCCTCATGAATGGTCCATGGGAAATCAATAACCTGAAAGAATCCGGTTTGAACTTTGGCATCGCCAAATTCCCCGATGGTGGTTATCCTTTCCTCGGTGTCCAGGGCTTCGCAGTTAATGCTATGTCCGAAAACGTTCTGCTTGCTCAGACCTTCCTGACCGAATACGTCGCTACTGAAGAAACCATGCTGGCTCTCTACCAGGCTGACCCCCGCGGTCCTGCCTACCTGCCTGCTGCTGCAAAGATCGACGATCCCTATCTGAAGGGTATCGCTGAAGCTGGCGAAAACGCTGTCCCGATGCCCGCCATCCCCGAGATGGGTGCTGTCTGGTCTGACTGGGGCAATGCCCTCACCTTTATTTTCGATGGTTCCAAAACCCCCGAACAGGCATATACCGATGCTGCAAGCAACATCCAGATCGCTATTGCCTCCAAGGGCATGGTCAATATCCCTGGTTCCTTCCAGATGTTAGTTGGCTGTGGTTCTGACTGGCAGCCTTACTGCCCTCAGACCGCTCTGACCCTTGGCGAAGACGGCCTGTACACTGGCACCTTCACCCTCCCCGCTGGCGACTACGAAGTCAAAGTTGCTATGGACGGCGGATGGTCTAACTCCTATGGTGATGGAGATGCCAACTACAAGTTCACAGTTGCTACTGAAGGCGAAGTGACCTTCAAAGCCGATATCGAAGCAAAAACACTCGAAATCGTACTTCCGTAAAGTTAGTTCTGAAGGAGGCTTGCCAATTGGCAAGCCTCCTTTCATCTTATTGACAGAGAAAGGAGAATTATGTGATGGCTACCAACGACACGCCTACAACTGGCGAGTTTGCGAAAAAGACCATCAAGGGGGCTGGCAATTTACTGATCACTCTGATTATTCTCGTCGTGGACTTCGTCTTGGGGTTGTTTGCCTTCAAACTTTTTAGCCTGGGTTATGTTCCGATTGGGATTTGTATCGTTCTCATCATGATTCTGATCAGTGTTGCCTTCCTTGTTCCGAAGGCACACATGTTTAAGTGGATGGCCGTTGGACTCTCCGCCTGGTTACTTTTTTCAATTTTCCCCATTATCTATACTATTTATAACGCGTTCACCAACTATGGTGACGGTCACTTGATCACCCAGGCTCAGGCAATCAAGCAAATTGAAGCGCAGACTTATCTTCCCGAGACCGGTAAATCCTACCAATGGATCGCCTATCGTTCTCCCGATAACAAATATTTGCTCTGGCTGAAAGATGCTGAAGGCAATACCAGCCTGGTCACCCAGGTCGATGTGGAAGGCGCTGCCGAAATTCCGATTGTTACCGGTGAAAACGGCATTGGCGAGATCGATGCAGAGGGAGCTCCTGTTACCATCGAGGGTTATCAGCGTCTGAATCGCATCCTTGCTTCCACCGATAAAAACCTGACCAAAATTAAGTTTGGCAATCCCGAAAAAACCATCCAGGTGCGCTCTCCATCGGAAGCAGCCGAGCTCTTACCGCTCTATGCCTATGATGCTGAAACCAACACTTTCACCGATCAGCTCACTGGCAAGGTTTATTATGATCAAAAAGGCACATATGTCGCCAAGACAGGTCAGCGCCTGATCCCAGGCTATACCGCCGTTGTCGGTATGGATAACTTTGTCCAGTTTATCAACAGCCCCGGTTTGCGCGGTCCATTGGTCACGATCGTGATCTGGAACTTCATCTTTGCCACAGGCAGTCTCTTGCTGACTTTCTCGGTAGGTCTGTTGATCTCCATCATCTATGGCGATCCCAAGTTTAAAGGCAAGAAATTGCTGCGTTCACTGCTGTTGATTCCCTACACCATCCCCAGCCTGATCACCATCCTAATCTGGCGTGGTATGTTCAACCCGGATCTGGGTATCATCAACCGCATGCTGGAATCAGTCTTAAACATCTCGCCGCGCTGGTTCACCGAACCATGGCTTGCCCGTGCCGCCCTGTTGATCGTCAACACCTGGTTGGGTTACCCCTACTGGATGCTGGTCACCAGTGGCGCGCTGCAATCCATCCCCAGCGATATTTACGAAGCTGCCGAGATCGATGGTGCCAGCGGTTGGCAAAAGTTCTGGGGCATTACCCTGCCCCTCTTACTGGTCAGTGTTGGACCTTTGATGATCTCTTCATTCATCTTCAACTTCAACAACTTCAACTTGATCTACGCTTTCATCAATGGCGGACCGCCAATCCCAACAGCGACCACCCAGGCTGGCTACACCGATATCATCATCAGCTACGTCTACAACCTGGCGTTTGCCAGCGGACGCGGTGTTCAATATGGTTATGCCTCGGCGATCACGTTGCTATTGTTCATTCTGATTGCTATCATGTCTCTGCTCCAATTCAGATTCACGAATATGTGGGAGGAGGTTGGCGAAAATGTCTAAACATCCAAAATCCATCTCGCGTAGCCGTAGAATCAGTTTAATCTGGCGTTGGGTACTGGCTGTAGTCCTGGTAACTTTCTCTGTTTTCCCGGTACTCTGGATCATTTCAGCCTCGATCAACCCGGTTAACGACCTTGCGAGTCAGCAATTGATTCCACCTAACGCCAACTTTGACAACTTCAAACAACTGGTTAGCAATCCGATCTTTCCCTTCTTCACCTGGTTGAAAAATTCGCTGATCGTTTCGACCATTTCAACCCTGCTGACCCTTTCCCTGACCACGCTGGCAGCTTTTGCCTTCTCGCGCTTCCGCTTTAAGGGGCGCCAAAGCTTGCTCAAGTCGATTTTGCTCGTCCAGAGCTTCCCGAACCTACTTGCCATCGTCGCCCTGTTCACCATTTCCAAGCAAATCGGTGATGTTGTCCCCTGGTTAGGGCTCAACACCCATGCTGGTCTGATTTTGGTCTACTCGGGCGGTGCCATGGGCATGAACATCTGGTTGATGAAGGGCTACATGGATACGATCCCGCGCGATATTGACGAATCTGCCCATGTGGATGGCGCCACCGATTGGCAGGTTTTCTGGAAGTTGATTCTGCCGCTGCTGCGCCCAATCCTTGTGGTTATCTCGATTTTGAGTTTTATCGGCACCTATGGTGAGTTTATTATCGCCCGTACCTTGCTGACCCAACGCGAGATGCAAACCGTGATGGTCGGCTTGCAGATCTTCACTGCCGGGCAATACACCAAGAACTGGGGTGTCTTCGCCGCCGGTGCATTGATTGCCTCCGTGCCTATCATGGTCATCTACCTGATTTTGCAAGACCAAATCGTAGGCGGTCTGACCCAGGGTTCAGTCAAAGGCTAAATTTCGATTTTCTTTCTTAGGCCGGGTTGCGTATTTCAACCCGGTTTTTCTTTTTAATTTATGAAATTTTTCGCGATATGAGCGGTCCGCAATGGCGGGTTTGGAACCCGCGCCTAACTCGTCCACGCAGGTCTGTTCTGGAAGCAGAGCGGAAAGGGTTCCCTGCTCCCAACCTCCTGTTTCCTGATACCTGCTCCTTGATCCCTTAAAAAACAGCCACCCGCTTTCACGGGTGGTTGTTTCCTCTAATTTGTGCAAAACCCTGCCTCTTTTTACAGGCAGACGCACACTTAGACTTCTGCTAAGCTGATGTCATGTCAACTTGCGTTTACATGGTCCTACGGCAGACACTCACCAACTACTTCAGCGCCATCGGCATACACAAGACCCGCTCCAAAGCTTGATTCAAATATCGGTCCCAAATCGCCCAGGTTCAAACCCAGTGCCGAATCCAGAACAATCACGCCATCTTCATAAATAGTCATCTGGGGCAAAACACTGCCGTTGACTTCACCGTTGACAACGCCTTTGTTCCAGCAGATCTTGGCATTTTCAATATTCGCAGCCTGCAGCAGGGCAGCGGTCTCGGGCGTGATGCCCATTCCGGTGGGGACGCCTTCAACCGATAAAGCACCATTCTCATCAATCTTGACCTGTAACATTGTGGCAAGCTTGATTTGCAGTGGTTCGCTCAGTTCTTTGGACTTTCGCAGTGTGATATCAAAATCTGCCTTATCCAGCCACTTTTCCGCCCGCTCGCGGTCGATCTTGCCGCTCTGGACATAAACACTCACCATGTCATAAACAAAGGCGCGCGCATTTTCATCAAATGCCATGCTGAAAAGCGGTTTTTCGTCAGTCAACAATTGAATTTCATTTCCAATGATCTTTAACGAAAGATTGTCAAAGACACCCAGGATTGCCCAGATATTTTCCGGTAGATCCGGCACACCAAATTGCTTCAACTCTTCCGAAGTAAAACCACCAGCACTAAAAGTCCTCGTAATAGGGTCGTAAGTGACGTCAATGTGGATAACATTGCTCGTGTCTCCCTGCAGGGGCACATCTGCGACCGCCAATGGCGTGTGCTGCATCAGGCTGACCCCCAGGACAAGCACGAGCGCGATGATTATTTTAAATAGGTTTTGTTTGTTGATCATTTTTATCCTCTCCTTGAATGATTTGCTTACTGTTATGGCAATAAGATTACTGAAATACGAAATGGTAAAAACTGATAGAAAAATTGGTTCACATAATTAGCCAGAGCCGGGTAGACAGGAAATCTTTCCACGAATTGCTGGTAAGACGAGTAGGTCTGCCCCGGCGATAAGCGTAAGGCAAGATCCACAGTATTAGCCAGTGTCTGGGGCGTATAATCAAGCGCGACCAGTTTATTGTCTGCGCTCAGCATTTCCAATTTACCCTTGGTGTTCAGGGTAACCCTGATTTGGTCCGATTCAGTGGCAGTGATGATGTTATGGAGAGGCTGACCAGCCGGTACGTGGTAGCGAATAGCCGGCAGCGGAATCGCGGGTCGCCCCATTACGTAATAAACCCCGTATAGGATTAGGATGACCGCTAATGTGATGAGTGTAACTCGCAGAGTTCGTGACACGCTTAACTAGCCTCCACCTGAGCAACTCTGAAATTTCTTCTTTTTTTCCTCTATGGTTATTATAGTATAGATTTTGTCCATTTGCTTAGCAAATAACTGTCCTTTGCATAACCTTAACAATTGAGGAAAGCTGAAAGCTCATAGCTCAGGGTTTATCGCTCATTGAGGAATACTTTTTTCTACATCATCAATTTGGTTAATATTCGTAGGTCAGGGTTCAATCCAGGTGCGATAGGAAGCCATTCAATGATTATGAAGATGCCTCCAAAGCCCTCCCCTGCGGGGAGGGTCCGTGAGCGAAGCGAATGGGGTGAGGGGAATGCAAAAGTGTAGGGATGAAGGTAGCCTGCAATTACCAGAACAGGATAAAAAGCTAAAAAAGACAGATTGACACGGTCGCTTTATTCCCTTGGCAATGACTGATTGAAAGAATTTACTCTCGCACCCCACATCTTCCACAGTCACTGTGAGCCCCCGCTGCTGCACCTAAGGAAACCTCAAACCAATAAGAAGGGGGCGCGGCAGTCTGCAGTGGTTCCATGAGATAAAAAATACAATGGAAAATCCATGGGCAAACGCTTGCTGCGAAAAGAATTACATCAGTGCAAACAAGTCATGTCGGGTTCAAGGGCGGAACCCGGCTTACTGTTCCCTACCATCTGATCCCTGTTCTTTGATCCCTGCTATCTTCTTCCGAAGCTGGCGGGTGCGCAGCAGCAGCCAGACAATATATGCGCCTAAAAGTCCAAAAATGACTGTGTATCCAGCCACAAAAAATGAAAAAGTATCAGCCACCGCTCACCTCACCAAATTCTTCGTCCTGCTCCAGGGCTTCCTGTTCTTCCAGCCAGTTCTCAGCCAAACGCAAACGAGTGCGAGCTATCAACAGCGCGGCGAACAGCACCGAAAACGCAAAAATGCTGAAGCCCATGGTCTGGTACATCGCCGGGGTCATTGCCATCTCACCCGTCCCGGCTGTCCCAAAAATGGTTGGGTGGATCGTACGCAGCAGCCTCGCTGAAAAGAAGGTCAACGGAACGGTCGCAAAACCGATGATCAGGTAGATTGAGCCAAAACGCGCCTTTTTTGCTGGGTCCTCGATGCCTCTGCGCAGCAAAAAGTAGGCAATATAGGTAAATGCCATGATTGTCATCGTAGTCAGGCGCGGATCCCAGGTCCACCAGGTATTCCAAATCGGGCGGGCCCAGATCATGCCGGTGAAGTTGGCAATCGCCGTGAATAGGAGCCCTATTTCAACTGAGGAGGCTGCCACCGAGTCCAGGTTCAGGTCGCCTTTCATCAGGTAAATAACTGCGCAAACCGCCGCCACCAGGAAGCCTAGCATTCCCAACCAGGCAGCGCTGACATGGAAATAGAAAACCTTTTGCACCATGCCCATATTTTGCTCGACAGGCGCATAAAATAGCACCAATCCAAATGCGATCAAGACCAGCGTGCCAGCCATGATTGTCAAAAACCGTAAACTTTTATTCGAGGATAACATAGTCAAACACCAATAGTGAAATAGTAGTCATAATAATACCGTAAACCAAAAGAACGGTCAGCCAAACCTGGTAACTAACCAAGGCAGCCCCGGTCATGATCCCTGTACCAGCCTTAACCACCGCCATATTGACTGGCATCAAAATCGGAAATAGTAATACAGGCAAAAGCAGATCACGCATGCGCGTCTGGGCGGTCATGCTCGCCAAAAGTGTGCCAGCAGCACTGAAAGACCAGGCACCCAAAACGAG
>DHUW01000007.1:16795-18243 GCA_002409365.1 Anaerolineaceae bacterium UBA5224
GATCAGCACCAGCATCATTAAAAAGTTGCTGACTTGTTTTGCCAGCCAGATGCTTCCCAGCCCCGGTACCGCCATCACCAGGGCGTCAAAACTGCCCTGCTCCTGCTCTGCCACGAAAGAGCGGTTCAAGCCCAGCGTTCCCGAGAATGTGATCACCACCCACAAAACGCCCGGCGCCAGCTCAGCTCTTTGGCGTGGGTCCAGCTCCATGGCGTAATTGAAGATAAAAATACTTAAAATAGCAAATGCCAGCATGGCGGTGAGCATGTCTTTGCTGCGCCACTCTTGCAGCAGATCTTTCCAGATCAGGGTTTTGAGGGTCTTGAGCCAGTTTTTCATACCTGTTTCATCCCCCTACCCCTCTACAGAAAAGGTGGCAACTGGGTAGAGTAAAGGTTCAATTTCACCCCACGCTTTGCCCTTCGTCAGGAGGACTTCACCTAAAACACCACGGTTCAGGCGCACAAAACCATCCGTGACCGCAAGGGAAGCCTGTGGATCGTGGGTTGTCATCAGCACGATCGCGCCCTGCCTCTTCAAGCCTGCCAGGGTGTGCAGTAACCAGGCACTGCCGTCTTTATCCAAGCCGGTAAAAGGCTCATCCAAAATCACGAATTCCGGCTCGTTCAGCATTGCTCGTGCGATCGTCAGGCGCTGCTGCATGCCACGGCTATAGGTGCGTACCTGTTTCTCAGCCGCGCGCGTCAGCCCGGCATCTGCCAATCTTTTCCGCAGGTCAGCTTCAGAAAAATCCCGTTGGTAGAGACCGGAGAAGAACTTCAGGTTCTCCAATCCGTTCAGATTTTGATACAGAAAAGTCTTATGCGCCACCAAAGCGCACTTTCGGCGCCATTCTGTACTTTTCAGCGACCATTCATCGCCTTCAACCAGCAATTTTCCCTTCTCTGCGCTCAGCAAACCGCTGGCTACGCGCAAAAAAGTGGTCTTGCCGGCGCCGTTACTTCCCACAAGACAGAGCAGTTGTCCGCTCTCCGCTTTGAGGTTGCAATCTTTGAGCACCGACAGGCGACCATAAGCCTTGCTGATGCCGCGAAGCTCAATCTGCTTCAATTTTCGTCCTCTTCAAGATCGCCAAGCGCCTGTTCTCTCACGATCGGCGAACTCAGGCTGAACGCTGCGCCCAGGCACAAGAAGAAAGCGCCAATCCACATGAAATTGACCAATGGATTGATCGTCGCCTGGATGGAAACATAACCCATCATCAAGTCATAATCGAGCATGATCGTGTAAAAATCGCCGGCAAGCGTGCTGCGTTTGCCCGGGATACTCACATATTGGCTGCGAGCCTCATAAACATCCTGACCAGGGGTCAACCTGGCAACAATCTCATCGCCCTTCCACAAATCGATCTGGGCACGCACGCTCAGATATTCAGGAGTGTCATAGTTTGAAGTCAGCTCAACGAACTCGACCCCATACTCACCCAA
>DHUW01000014.1:0-388 GCA_002409365.1 Anaerolineaceae bacterium UBA5224
CAATTATCCAAGATCGGCTGTAAATGCGCCCCGGCATATTTGCGGAGGACGGAATCATCAAACGCCTTGATGTCAACATTGATCGCGTCCATGAGCGTCATATTTTCATCCAGCATTTCCCCGCTCATGTAGCCATTGCTCACCCATACATTCTTCAATCCGGCTTCACTGGCTAAAACCGAAACGTCCCTGGCAAACTCATAAAAAATCGTCGGTTCGGTATAGGTATACGAAATACTCTTACATCCGCTTTGCATTGCCGCCTTCACCACCTGTTCAGGAGTCGTAGCCGGCAAAAAATCCGGATCATTGCGATCAGATAATTGGGAGATATCCCAATTCTGGCACCATGAACAGCGAAAATTGCATCCTGGGGCAGCTATGGAAT
>DHUW01000014.1:686-2321 GCA_002409365.1 Anaerolineaceae bacterium UBA5224
TTGCCATCCCGAATCTTGCAGTAATGGTTACATAATTGGCAGACTAACTTCTCACCATCAGTTATCCATAAACGTGCTTCGTGCATTGGATCCTCCTACCCTACAATCAGGCTGTGTTTCACTCTCCCAGCCTGGGCTCAACCTGATGTATCTAACTCCTCGTTGCTCAAAGACTCAATGATCTGGATGACGGCTGAATTATCAAGGTCGCCGCTGCCAGATGTCACCATGGCGTTAAAAAGTTGCGTGTTAATGGCGGTACCTGGTAAAACAGCTTTGTAATCGTGGGCTGTTTCCATGACAATATTGAGGTCTTTAGCTTGTAAACTGGATTTAAAACCAGGAGTACGATTGCCGGCTAAAAGCCGTTGGGGTTTCACATCCAGCGTCCAGCATTGTGCCGCACCGCTCTTGATCGCCTCGATCACTTTGGCAACATCCACCCCAGATTTCTGCGCAAAGAGCATCAGTTCCGCCTCAGCGACCATTTGCGCCGCGACCATGATCTGATTGGCCGCCTTTGCCACCTGTCCGGCACCTGCTTCACCAACATGAGTGATCTTTTTGCCAACCACTTCCAGCATCGGTCTGACTTTTTCGAGTATGTCCGCGTCTCCACCGACCATGATGGTGAGTGTGCCATTCTTCGCACCAATATCCCCTCCACTGACCGGAGCATCCAGTGCATCTACACCAATTTCGCGCATTCTTTGGTAGATCTCTCGGCTGGCACTGGGCTTAATCGTGGAATGGTCCACCAAAATCATACCAGGGTGAGCACCTTCGACCGCACCATTCTCACCGAATAGCACTTCCAGGACGTCGGGCGTGTCTGAGACATTCACAAACACCACCTCAGAGCGCCGCGCCACTTCGGCAGGGGTCTCAGCCAGCTGGGCTCCCAAAGCCAGGAAGCGCTCCGCTTTGCTTACAGTGCGGTTGTAAACAGTCAGGTTGTAACCTGCCTTGATCAAATTTTCAGCCATGGCACCACCCATGGTGCCCAGCCCAATGTATCCAATTCTTTTCGTGGTCATAGAGAACTCCTTCCGAATTAATTATAGCAAGTTTATTTGGCTGATTGCTGATAGCAATAGTTGATATCAAATCGTGTTGACCCACAATAAAGTGTCTCGTGAGTTTGTTGCAAAACCACGATCGCACCTGAAAATCATCATCCGGGATTGAGCAAAAGTAGTAAATCCTTTCTCGTAAAATGGATAATTCTCATCAAAAAATAGCAACCAACAAATGTTGCATTTGCCTTGACAAAGATAAATCATGGTATAATCCCTTTTTAGTAATTGGTAGTTTGTTTTTCAAAGTGCTAGTCATTCGGATCCAAACCCCCAGTAATACAACCAAATTTTTTTTTAGATCAGAGGAGATCAATTAATAATGGCAGAACGTCAAGTTGGAACCGTAAAATGGTTCAATAGTGAAAAGGGTTTTGGTTTCATAACCCCAGATTCGGGTGCAAAGGATGTCTTTGTGCACTTCAGCGCTATCACTGGTGCAGGTTACAAAAGCCTGCAGGAAAATCAAAAGGTTGAATTCACCGTCACCGCTGGCCCCAAAGGCCCCCAGGCGCAGGATGTGACCGTTCTTTAGTTCTTACTGAAGAAATTGATAAAG
>DHUW01000014.1:2617-5733 GCA_002409365.1 Anaerolineaceae bacterium UBA5224
TTTCTTTATTACTGTTGGCAGGTAAATGTAGAAAGATTCTTGTTTAAAGTTCGCGATGATATCTGCGTTTCCTACCATCATGTAATTCAACGGATTATCGCTCCCACTTGCGTCTCCGCTCCAGCCTGTAAAAGTCCAGCCAGTTTTTGCCACTGGAGTAAGTTCAACCTGGTCTCCATAGATATAATTGGCTTGAACCGGATCCACCGTGACAGTTCCAGAATCAGCAGGATTCGCAACGATAGTCAGCCTGAATTGATTACTGAAATGAGCCGTGATCGAAGTATCCCCAGTTATCGTGATCGTCAGCGGGTTATCTGTAGAAGATACATCACCACTCCAGTAAGATAAATCCCAGTACGGACTCTCAGTTGCGGTGCCAGTTAAAGTAACACTGTCACCATAGTGATAAGTTGCCTGATCTGGCACAACAACAACCGTCCCTGAGCCTATCGGGTCAATTGCTACTTCAAGCGTGTACTCTATTGCAGTGAAGTTGGCATTAATACTGATATCGCCCGTCATCGTGATCGTCAGGGGGTTATCCAAACCGGAAGCCCCTCCGCTCCACCCTGAGAACAACCAGCCTGGGCTTGGAACCGGAGTCAGCGTGACCACATCGCCGTAGTGATAACTGTTCTGAGCTGGGTTTTTACTGACCGAGCCTGATCCGGGTGGTAAAACTACTACATCCAATACGTATTCCGCTTGAACAAAATTGGCGACAAGATTTGTATTGCCAGTGATCGAAATTTTCAATGGGTTGAGCGTGCTCGTGTAATCGCCGCTCCAACTGCCAAAGGATGATCCAATATTGGGTATTGCTGTAAATGTGACTAAATCTCCATAGTGATAGACATCCTTCATTGGCTCGATAGTAACTGAGCCAGTTGATGCAGGGTCCACAGAAACAGTAATGGTGAATTCATTCACAACAAATGTAGCGGTAATATTGGTCGCACCGGTTATAGTCACATAGAGAGGGTTTGCAGTTCCGGTTCGATCTCCACCCCAGCCCGTAAAAACCCAGTCAAAATTGGCACTAGGCGTAAGAACAACCACTTCGCCCCAATCATACAAAGGTTTCTGTGGACTTACAGTCACTGTTCCACCACCGATGGTGCTGACCGTCAACGGGAACGTGGCGATAATTGAGCCATATTCATACGCGCCCATATCGCATCTGACATTGCCATCATCATTCCCATCCATCGGACGCACATAACCCCGCTGGTCTGTGCCGGGGCAAAGAGAAGGGCTGCCGGCATCAATTGCCGGGCTGCTGGCACCAAGCGCGTGAGTCTTGGTATAGCCGCCATTATTCGCCAGTGGTCCAAGCAGCGGGTCCACATTAATATTGCCCTCGCCATCGAAGCCGCCTTGAACATCGCTGAATGTAACCGTGGGAATACCGCCATTGATTTGATCGGGGGTGTTACCCCAAAAAATAGCATTCGTTACAGCGGGTCGTGTCCCGGAGTTGTATAGCCCTCCGCCATAACTTGCCGTGTTGGAAAAGAAGGTCACATTGGTCAGGATTGGATTGCTGGTGGAGTTGTACATCGCGCCGCCGGCAAGAGAAGCATTGTTTTGCGAGAAGGTAACATTGGTTATTGTGGGGTTGATCCCTGAGTTGTAAATCGCACCGCCATCATAAGTAACACTATTCTGTGAAAAGGTGACATTGTCGAGAGTAGCATTCCCGCCGGAATTGTACATCGCACCGCCGTATTTTCCCGAGTTCAAAGAGAAGCTGATATTGGTTAAATCTGAATTACAGTCCTTGCTAAACATCGCCCCCCCGTAACGATACGAGCCGTTCGATGTGAAGTTGACAGTTGTCAGGGTGAGATTCCCACCAGTGCTGTATATCGCGCCCCCATCAGATAGAGCACTGTTCTCCAAAAAACTGACATTGATCAGGGTGGGATTGCTGTTCGCGTTGTACATAGCCCCGCCATAATTCCCCGTGTTCGATTCGAAGGTCACATTGGTGAGGACTGGAGCACTGTCAAGATTGTACATTCCTCCGCCGCCGTTTCGGGATGAGTTGTTCGAAACGAACTTGATATTGGTCAGTGCAGGACTGCCTTCTATGTTGTAGATCCCGCCGCCATAGTTATTTGGATAATTACTATTCGCATTTCCGCCTGTGATGGTGAAACCATCAAGAATTGACGTTGCATTCACGCCACTTCCCGTCACCACATGGTAACTGTTATTCCCGGGGTTGGAACTTATCGCACCA
Organism: Anaerolineaceae bacterium UBA5224; assembly: GCA_002409365.1. Classification (GTDB taxonomy): domain Bacteria; phylum Chloroflexota; class Anaerolineae; order Anaerolineales; family Anaerolineaceae; genus Mesolinea. Next base: position 4,866 of record DHUW01000014.1, read on the forward strand.
CTCAAAATTGTCAGGTTTACTTCCCAATTACGGGTTTCACCTCCCGCAGCAGGAAAACCGCCATAAATTGCCACGCCTGATTTGAGTTGGAAGGTGTCAGAACGACTTGTACCAGGTTTGTAGGTGCCTGCTGCAACCCGGATTTCATCCCCGAAAACTGCATTACTGAGAGCAGCCTGCAACCCACAGGCATCCGCCCATGTGGTGCAATTCCCAACTCCATCTGGTTTGACGTAAAGAATCACGCTTGCGACCTCTGGATTTGTAGCTGCCGCTGATACCTTGCCCCCTGTTAAAAGAATGGAAAAAAGTACAACGATAAGCATTACTGGAAATGAAATTTTTTTATTCACAACGATCTGCCTCTCTACTAATTTCGAAAATTTTTGTTTTCTCTCAGACAACGAGAAATAAGTAAATGCTGATCAACCTCCAGGTCAGTGGATTTTTTTAAGGATTTGGCAAAAAAAAAGAAAGGGTCCAAGCTGCGTTCACTAAGTTCAATTAGCAGCAAGACCCCTGATCGCTAAATCTATTATTCTTTTACAATTTTGGAATCCGAGAGATTTTCATTTGTTTTGAACAATCCTCTTGCTTCCGGTCTTAAAAACACAAATCCGGTTATAAGTTTACCTCACAAATAAGATACAAAGAATGTGTTTCGACAATTTCTTGAGAAAATTGTCTGAACAACCATTTACCAGGATCAACAGTCACCCGTTTTCTGTTTAATTATGCAAGATAGGTGCCATATGATTACGTAATTCGGTCATTGCGGCGATGTCATTGTCATTGCGAGCGATGCCAAGCAATCCCTTCATTGTCATTGCGAGGGAGCGTAGTGAGTCGGGTTGGGTACGAACCCCCT
>DHUW01000025.1:0-3690 GCA_002409365.1 Anaerolineaceae bacterium UBA5224
TTTACGCCGCGCTTCGTATTGCTGTTAATTTAAGGGCATATTAACCTACGCGCATTGTTCCCTTTATTAAACAGTTATCCCGTCGTAATTATGTTAACAATTCCAGTTACAGTTTAAGATTTCAAGTGCATTTTCGTCATTTTTTAGTAGTCCCCTTCTTGTTTTTCCTATCCTTGCGTATATATTTCATTGCTTTCGTCAAGACCAAAATTTAAGGTAATGCAAGAGAAAAATACACTTCCCGGCACCTTTTCCTGTGCTAAAATAATCCCTACATTTAGTGTTCTTTTTTACCACAACCCCAATATATAAGGGAAGCAGAAGGTTTTTTCATGAAATGCCCATATTGCCAGAGCACCGATACCAGTGTAATTGATACTACCAAAGATCCTCATGGTGGCATCCGTCGGCGTCGCTTATGCAAGAATTGTCAGCAACGTTTCAGTACCTACGAAAGACCCATCCTCACCACTCCTCTGATCGTCAAACGCGATGGTACCCGGGAGGAATTCAATCGCGAAAAATTACTCGGCGGTTTGCGTATGGCTTGCTCAAAGCGACCCATTCCTGCCGCTCGTATTGAAAAGATTGTTGACGATATCGAAGCCGAATTGCAGAAAAAGGGTCGATCCGAAATTAACTCACGCCTGGTTGGGGACTTGGCTGTCAGGGCTCTAAAAGAAATTGACCATATTGCTTATATACGCTATGCGATTGTCTACCTCCGTATGGATGATCTGCATACGATCCGTGATGAAATTAACCGTTTATTAACTGAAGAAGAATAATTAAAAGAGGGATTCATATGAATGATCAAACACCAACGCGATTGGGTTTATACCCGACACCCCCTTTACCCGAAGATCTTCCAAGCATCGAACTTACTCAAAATTCCCGCCAGATCCTCACCAAGCGCTATCTGCGCCATGGTAAGGATGGTCAACCAGTTGAGACAATTGACGAGATGTTCTGGCGGATAGCGTGGCATGTGTCAGATGTCCCTGAACGGCATGAAGACCATGATGCACTTGCCCGACAGTTTTATAAACTGCTGGTCAGCAAGTCCTTCTTCCCAAATTCACCGACTTTTACAGGCGCCGGCACTCCTTTGGGTCAGCTGGCTGCCTGCTTCGTTCTGCCAATATCGGATGATATGGGTCGTGCCAAAGATGGTATTTTCAGCAGCCTGCGAAATGCTGCCCTTATCCAGCAAACGGGTGGTGGAAATGGCTTTAACTTTTCAAGGTTACGCCCTTCTGGCTCGCTTGTAAATGCTTCTGCAGGGCAGGCAACCGGACCGGTGGGCTTTCTCAAAGTTTACGATAACGCTTTTGGCGAAATCGCCCAGGGCGGCACGAGACGCGGCGCGAACATGGGTGTCTTACGAGTGGACCATCCCGACGTGGAAAACTTCATCGCCTGCAAGACCAACGAAGCTGCTATAACGAACTTTAATATCTCCCTGGCGATCACTGACGACTTTATGCGTGCTGTTGAAAATGATGATGACTGGGATTTGCGCTTCCCGGACATTCAAGATCCGCGGTATAAAACTTTCAATGGCACGATCAACCAGGCAGAAAAAGCGGGAATCGCCATTAAGACATACAAAACAGTCAAAGCTCGCACCATTTTCGACAAATTCGTCAAACAAGCCCATCATAACGGCGAACCAGGCGCGCTCTTCATTGATGCTGCCAACCGACAAAACCCTGTTCCGCACCTCTACGAACTCGAAGCGACCAATCCTTGTGGTGAGCAGTGGCTCGGACCGTATGAGAATTGCTGCCTGGCTTCAATCAACCTCGCCCAACATTTCGGGGAAAACGGTACGGTCGACTGGGTCAAGTTGCGCGAGACCACCAAGAACGCCACACTATTCCTCGACCATGTGGTCGATAAGAATGCCTATATACCGGATGTACCCGAACTGCGCGAGGCAGCTATGAACGCCCGCCGGATCGGACTGGGAATCATGGGCTTGGCGGACCTGATGTTTCACTGCGGTGTTCGGTATGGTTCGGAAGAGTCATTGGAATTTTGCGGACAAGTGATGGAATATGTGCGCTATTTCGCCATGGAAACCAGCATCGAGCTGGCTGAAAGAAATGGCCCTTTCCCGGCAATTTCTGGCAGTATCTACGATCCTCAAAATTTAAAATGGGAAGCTCCCACCCCACTATTTCCCTACACTCGCAACTGGCAGCGCCCTTACCTTGACTGGAATTTAATCACCGATGGCATCAAAAACCACGGTATCCGCAACGCTGCCCAGACTACTATCGCGCCTACCGGTACCATCGGTACGGTTGCAAGCGTTGAAGGCTACGGTTGTGAACCGGTTTTTGCCCTTGCATATGTTCGACATGTCAATGACAAAGGCAATGACCTGATCCTCAATTATGTCAGCCCCCACTTCCAGGAAGCGCTGGATTCACTTGATCTGAGTGATCCGGAAAAAGAAGAGATCATCAATAATGTGCTCGAGCAGGGTTCCTGCCAGCACATTGAGAAATTACCACAGCATATTCGCAATGTTTTCGTTGTTTCTTCGGATATCACTGCCGACGAACACATTTACATCCAGGCGGCATTGCAACGTTTCGTCGATAATAGTCTCAGCAAAACCATCAACTTCCCGGCTGAGACCACCGAAGAGGAAGTCGCAGATGCTTTCAAACTCGCCTGGCAGTTAGGTTGTAAAGGTATTACCGTATATATCACTGGTTCCCGCGAAAAAGTTGTCCTGGAAACCAGGAAAACGATGGAAAAGAAGGAATCTGGCATTGAAGCAGAGAAAATTCCGCTCTATGGGCAGGCTTCCAGCGGTCAGCTCAGTTTCCTGAAAGAACATAGAAAACCCCGCCCTCGTGCTCTCAAAGGATACACATATTCGATTGAGACGCCTTTAGGTAAAGCTTTTGTCACAATAAATGAAAATGGTGATGGGCAGCCTTTTGAGGTTTTCATCAACACTGCCAAGGCAGGTTCGGAAACAGCGGCACACTCTGAGGCGATAGGTCGCCTTATTTCCTACAATTTGCGTATCCTTTCGCCTGTGGAGCCGCGCGAACGTTTGCGCCTCATCCTGGACCAGCTGGCTGGTATTGGCGGTGGTCGTTCGCTCGGCTTTGGGATCAACCGGGTACGTTCGCTGCCTGATGGCATCTCTAAAGCCCTGGATGAGTACCTTTTCAACGAGGCTGATGAACCTGTAATGAAAAACGAACCGGTGGCGAGCACACCACTGCCACTTAATCCGGAACAGCCTGCTTTTCATCTCATCGGCGAGCTCTGCCCTGAATGCGGCGAAGCGACCTTGATTAATGAAGAAGGTTGCAAAAAATGCTATACCTGTGGACATAGTGAGTGCTAAATGAACCAACAATTATCACCTAATCAAAGAATGATCGTTTTGGCTGGCAACATCGGCAGTGGAAAAACCTCGCTCACACAGTTACTTAGTCTCTCCTTCGGCTGGACACCTTCATATGAGTCGGTTGACAATAACCCCTATCTGGCGGATTTTTACGCCGACATGAAGACCTGGGCGTTTCATCTGCAGATGTATTTCCTGGGTAACCGTGCTATTGAAATCGAAAACCTGGCAAAAGCCGGCAACTCAGCCGTGCTTGACCGCAGCATTTACGAGGATGCTCATATTTTCGTACGAGCATTGCACGAAATGAA
>DHUW01000025.1:3915-4204 GCA_002409365.1 Anaerolineaceae bacterium UBA5224
ACCTTGCCAAGACCCACCCTCCTGATCCGCCTGGTTACGCCTGTTGAAACACTCGTGCAGAGAATTCAGCAGCGAGCCCGTTCAATCGAAGATACGATCGACCCGGATTATCTGCGCCTGCTCGATTCATATTACAAGCAGTGGGATAAGGAATATTCCGAGAGCCCGGTGCTCACCATAGACAGCCAGCGCTTCGATTTTGTCAACAATCCTGAGCATTTTAATGAGATTGTCAGCGCGATAGAAACCTGCATCGCAACGAAAACAAACTTGGTTTTGTCAGAACCTG
>DHUW01000025.1:4485-15225 GCA_002409365.1 Anaerolineaceae bacterium UBA5224
TAAAGAATTAATCTTGCCAGGTTAATTCCCAATCGCCGACAAAAACGCTTTCGCCTTCCTTGATGCCGGCATTACGCAGGGCTTTGTCTACCCCAACTCCTGCCATAAATTTTTGGAATCGTCTCACTGAACCAGGTTGGTCAAAGAATGTCATCGCCGCAGCCCGCTCAATGCGTTTACCGGTAACCACATAGCCTTCATCTGTCTTCTCAATCTCAAAAGCATCCGGGTCTTCATCGCTCCGGTAGACAGGCAAGGCAGCCTCAACCGGTTCAACCGGTAGGGTCTGCAGCTCCTGGTAGGCTTTCCACATCAGTTCTTTCAAATTCAAATGACTGACTGCTGATACAGGCATCAAATCGATGGCTTCATCTGCAAACTTTTGATGCAAAGCAGGGAACTTCTCTGCCACCATAGGCAAATCCATTTTGTTAAGCACGACGATCTGCGGTAAAGCGCCCAATCGCTCATCGAACATATCCAGCTCGCTGTTGATTGCCTCAAAGTCCGCATAGGGATCTTCACTGAGTCCATCCAAAATATGGATCAAAACCCTTGTGCGCTGGACATGTCTCAAAAATTGAAATCCCAATCCAACACCTTCTGAAGCGCCTTCGATCAAACCAGGGATGTCAGCCAGGACCAGACTATTGTCCATATCCAATTGGACAACGCCCAGGTTGGGCTCAAGCGTCGTGAAGGGATAATCCGCGATCTTGGGTGTAGCCCTGGTTGTCGCCGCCAAAATGGACGATTTGCCAGCATTCGGCAGTCCAACCAGCCCAACATCTGCGATGAGTTTCAATTCCAGCCTGAGGTTCAATTCTTCGCCTGGCTCGCCTCTTTCAGCGGTCAGTGGCATTTGGTTACGGCTGGTGGCAAAATGCTGGTTGCCTCGTCCGCCCCGCCCGCCCTTCGCTACCGTCAGAGTCTGACCAGCCTCAACCAGGTCGCCAATCAGTTCAGTCGTCTCATCGTTGTACACTATCGTGCCGGGTGGTACTTCGATCACCAGGTTATTCGCAGATCGACCGGAACGGTTGGATGGACCGCCATTCTTGCCTGCATCAGCAGCAAACTTTTGGTTAAAGTGAAAACGGTTTAGTGTATTAAGGGTCGGGACGACCTTGAGGATCACATCCCCACCCCTTCCGCCGTCGCCACCATCGGGACCGCCTTTGGGTCTGAACTTCTCACGGTGCATATGCACCATACCATCGCCGCCTTTTCCTGACGACACACTAATGAGCACTGAATCAATAAACATAGTCTTCTCTTTCTGTAGTCCAAGAAGTTTAACACGAAAAAGAGGTCGGGTAATCCCGACCTCTTTACACAGATCATTCGAATTTACTTGTTGAACATCTTTTTAAGAATGTCTTCCAGGTCTGGTTTGCCGATCTCTTCGAGTTCGTAGCGGACGCGCTGGGTCGGTTTCTCGATCTTCATGACGCGGGTCAGGTCAATCGGCGTGCCGATCACAACCAGGTCAACATCGGATGAATTGATGGTGGTTTCCAGGTCGCGCACTTGTTGCTCACCATAACCCATTGCAGGCAAGATCTTGCCGGTATTCGGGTATTTTTTGTAAGTGGCAGTGATTTCACCAACCGCAAATGGGCGGGGGTCAACGATTTCAGCAGCGCCGAAGCGGCGTGCGGCAACCCAGCCAGCACCGATCTTCATACCACCATGGGTCAGGGTCGGGCCATCTTCAACAACCAGAACGCGTTTTCCGCGAATGGCTTCTGGATCGTCCACGTAGATCGGGGATGCACCTTCGATGACGATCGCATCCGGATTGACAGAATGAATATTCTCACGAACTTTAACAATATCTTCGGGGTTAGCAGTGTCAACTTTGTTAATGACAACAACATCTGCCATGCGGATATTGACTTCACCTGGATAGTAAGAGAGCTCATGACCAGGGCGCAGCGGATCGGCAACTGCGATCAGCAGGTCGGTTTTGTAGAATGAGAAGTCATTGTTACCGCCATCCCAGAGGACAACGTCAACTTCCTTCTCAGCTTCGCGTAAAATCGCTTCGTAATCAACGCCTGCGAAAACGATCACACCATTATCGAGATGGGGTTCGTATTCTTCGCGCTCTTCAATAGTGCACTCATGCAGGTCAAGATCTGCATAGGTAGCGAAACGCTGTACTTTTTGCTTTACCAGATCGCCATAAGGCATGGGGTGGCGGATTGCAGCCACTTTCAAGCCCATTTTCTGCAGGATAGCTGCAACACGGCGGGTGGTCTGGCTCTTGCCCGAACCAGTCCGTACGGCGGTGATGCCAATCACTGGTTTGGTGGATTTTACCTGGGTCGCTTTGGTACCCATCAAACGAAAATCAGCTCCTAACGAATTGACCAGGGCAGATTTGTGCATTACATATTCATAGGGCACATCACTATACGCAAAGACAACTTCATCAACATCAAACTTTTTGATCAGTTCGGGCAGTTCAGACTCGGGATAGATGTCGATGCCGTTGGGATACAGCGTTCCTGCCAATTCTTTTGGGTACTTCCGACCTTCGATATTGGGGATCTGGGTGGCGGTGAAGGCAACAACTTCATACTTATCATTGTCACGATAATAGGTATTGAAATTGTGGAAGTCACGACCGGCAGCTCCCATGATGATTGTACGAATACGACTCATAAAATTCTCCTTTTTTATTTGTTCATTCTATTCTACATCACTTGCGGGGCTTGAATGCCGAGCAAGTTGAGTGTCTTTTCAAGGCAGGTCCGGGCAGCCTGGACGAGTGCCAGACGGGAATTACGCACTTCGCCTTCTGCTTTTAATACCTGGCATTGGTTATAGAAATCGTTAAATGCCTTCGCCAGGTCATAAGCATATCCAGCCAGGATTGAAGGTTTGAGGTCTTTTGCCGATTTGCTGATCTCATCCGGTAGTTTCGAGAGCAGTTCGATCAGGTTGACTTCACTGGGCTCCAGTTGGTAGGCAAAGGTGGCAGGGCTTTCTTCCAGGTCCTCAGCTTTTCTCAAGATGCTGTTTGCACGCACGTTGGCATACTGGATGTAGGGTGCAGATTGACCGTTGAAATCCAGGGCGCTTTCCCAATCAAAGGTGACGATCTTGGTGTTTTCGCGTGAGATCATGGGATATTTGATTGCGCCGAGAGCCACCTTCTGGGCAACATCCTGCATGATGGTCGGGTCGAGCTCGGGGTTTTTCTCACGTACCACATCCAGTGCCCGCTGCGTGGCTTCGCGCACCAGGTCGTCCAGTAAAACTACTGTGCCATCACGCGAGGACATGATCACATTCCCAGGCAGATTGACAATTTCGTATGCCAGATGCTGGATGTTTTTCGCCCATGGGAAGCCCATTAACTCAAGGATCTTCTTCATCTGTTTCATATGGAGACTTTGCCGGACGTCGATCACGTAAATTGATTCATCCAGGTCGTACTCCGTGAATTTCATGATCGCCAGAGGCAGTTCCTTTGTGGCATAGAGTGAGGTGCCATCAGACCGCAAAACCACAGCCACCCGGTACTCCTCCTTAGTGCCTAAAATGGCATCAAGATCGACGATAACAGGGTTTTCAGGGCGACCATCGGTAGCAATTCCGCTCTCGATCAGGCTTGCCACTAACACTTTGCCTGAATCTTCCACTTCGCTTTCGAAATAAATACGGTCAAAATGTTCGCCGAGCAGCTCGTAGACTTGGGCAAAACCATCCATGGACCACTGTCGGGTTTTTAACCACAAGTCATGAATGTGCTCATCGCCTGAATCCCAGCGTGCAAAGTATGCTCTGACTGTTTCCTCAAAACCTTCCTGCTCATGAAAACGGCGGTCCGCTTCAGAGTAGAGATCAGCCATCCAGCGCATCTTGTCTTTGCCTGGCTGCTCACCGGAATGGTACATCTCGTAATTGCACATCCACTTGATAACGTGAAGCCCGATGTCGCCGATGTAATTCGCCCGGACAACTTTCTGTCCGCTGGCTTCCAGGATGTTGCAGACCGATCCACCCAAAATAACGTTGCGCAGGTGCCCTACATGCAAAGGTTTATGGGTGTTGGGGTTGGAATATTCGACCATCACACTTTCACCAGTCGGTTTGGCATTGCCAAACTGCGGACCCTGCTTGTTGACCTGGTCAACGACGCCTGCTGCGTAAAGAGCGGTGTCAAAATAAAGGTTCAGATAACCTCTTACTGCTTCTGAGCGAGTGAAACCTGTTGGCAATCCAATCGCCTCTTTAAGCCTTTCAGCCAGCACCTGGGCGTATTGGGGCACAGGACCGGTTTTATTCGGATCGGCAGCTGCCAGGGGAAAAAACGGTGCTGCCATCCCCCACTCACCTGAAAAGGGGATGTTGCGAAACTCCACTTTACCGGTTGGTAAGCCGTTCTGCAGGCAAAATTCGTTGATTCTCTGGGCGATTTGGTTCTTTATCTCTTCAAACATAGTGTTCCTCTGGTTAGTCGAGAGGATTATAACATCTCAGTGACTAATATCTGTCATCCTGAGTCTCTTTCTTAATTAGAAGTGTGCTCAGTAGGATGGCCAGAAGTGAACGCAAAAAAGGCGAGGTGAAAAAAGACCTCGCCTTTGATCTACGACGATTAATAACTATTTCTTGATCGAATTGTAATGGGCCATCAAGCGGGATTTGCGGCGTGCGGCATTGTTCTGATGAATGACGCCCTTAGCGGCAGCCTTATCCAATGCGCGGATTGCCTTCAAAACTTCGGCTTCAGCTAATTCAGCATCTTCAGCACGAATTGCGCTTTGTGCTCTGCGGACGTAGGTACGGGCAGAACCACGATAGACACGATTACGAAGGCGTGCCGCCGCGTTTTGTTTGTTTCGCTTGATTTGAGACTTAATGTTAGCCAATTCTTCCTCCAACTAAAACTTCATAATTCCAAACGATTATTCTACACTAAAAAAAGCATTTGTCCAGAAATTCATGGGACAATTTTACGAATTTTCAGGGATTCTTCACAATTTATGTTCTTCAAACAGCTTAATGGTATCATCAAATTACTCAGGTCAGCCAGGTGCGCGCGCTTAATCAGTGAGGAAAGTCCGTACACCGCAGAGCAGGATGCCAGGTAACCCCTGGGAGGGCGTAAGCTCTCGGACCGGGCCACAGAGACATACCGCTCGCAAGAGTAAGGGTGAAAAGGTGGTGTAAGAGACCACCGCGTCGCTGGTAACAGGGACGGCCAGGTAACCCCCATCCGGTGCAAGGTCAAACAGGAGAGAGAGCCTGCTCGGCTCATTTGATCTCCGGGTAGACCGCATGAGTTGGCTGGTAACAGTCAATCGAGATAGATGCGCATCCACGACAGAATACGGCTTACCGGTTGACCTGAGATGGAACTTTATCGTCGGTCTTCGGTTAATACAATAGAAGAATTTTATGAAAAAGTGGATCTTTCCGTCTATCGTAGCCGTTTTTATTATCATCATCCTGATAGTATTTGCATGCAACCGCATTGCAGACGCTCCGGGTGACCTTTCTGTAAAGATCCTTTCACCCACATCCGGACAGATGCTTGCCCTTAATAGTGAGGTTGTGGTGCAATCAGTCATCCCGGTCGGAGCAAAATGGTCGCGAATCGAATTGCTGGCAAACTCGGTTCCCATTCGGCTCGATCTGGCAGAAAACTACCCACAAGGAACAATCCTGGTCGAGCAGCCCTGGATCCCCACCCAGGAAGGTGCTTTTATGATCACGGTCAATCTCTATGTCGAAAATGGCCGTAATTTTGTCAGCGATCAGGTGGCGGTAGTTGTACAGGCGCTTTCCAACCAGGAGCTGACGCTCACGCCAAGCCCGACTCTCCTCCAGACACAAACTGCAACCATCACCCCTACAAATGAGCCCTGCAGCATGTCAGCAATTTTGATCAGTGATGTCACTATTCCAGCTGGTTCAATTTTAGATCCCGGGCAGCGTTTTACGAAGACCTGGCGGGTACAAAATAACGGCACCTGCGAATGGGAAGGTTACAAATTGGTTTACGTGCGCGGAAACCGGATGGGCGGCAATTCGCCTTCACCGATACGCACGATTCAACCAGCTGAGGTTTTTGAACTATCGCTCGAGATGACGGCTCCAAGCTATCATGGCTTTTATGAGGGCATTTGGCGTATCCAGGCAGAGAATGGCAGTTTGATCGGACCGGAGCTGAAGGTGGTTTTGGGAATTCCAACACCGACTCCCACACAGACTCAAACCCAAACCCCTACCGCAACGCCGACTGCAACACCAACAGCTACAGCAACACCTACACTGACGTTTACACCAACTTATACGAAGACAAAAACAGCAACGGCAACTGCTACGCCAACGGCAACAGTGACATCAACCGTGACAGCGACACCAACAGTCACCGGAACTCTGACCGTTACCGCAACCGGAACAACTAGTTCAGGCAATTAATTGTCGGATTTTTGTCTTTGCCAATGGCATGGGAACGGCAAGGACTCCAAAATAATCAACAGCTAAAAGCTATCAGCTTTCACCTATGAGCTTTCTGCTTACTCACCAATGCACGATCAACTCATCCAGTGTTCGTTTAGGCACATGGTGAACACCATCCACGTCGCGGTAATACTCAATGCCTTTATTTTCGTCATAATCTTCTATCACACAGATTTCCGCTGGCTTGCCCAGGGCAATTACCAGGACGATTTCCAGATTTGCGTCCAGATCCATCCATTCGCGTAAGGCTTCGCGTTTGAACGCCTTGACCATGACACCACCAAAGCCTTTCTCGGCAGCACCCAGCAATATGGTTTGCGCGACAATACCGGCTTCAATTTCGAAGAACGGTTTGATGTCTTTATCTCCCAGGATGATGATGTAACCTGTAGGTTTCTCTCCTTCTTTCGGTCCGCTCCAATCCTTCAGGTAGGCGGCAAATTTAAGATTTTGGAAGACCCGTTCGCACTCAGCTTCGTCGCTTACCAGCCAGAACTTTAACGCCTGCAGGTTCGCCGGGCTGGGCGTAAGGCGGGCTAAACCAACCAGTTCAACCAGTAAACTTTGTGGAATGCGTACATTCTGGATAAAACGACGATAGCTGCGGTTGACATATACCAGATCAGAAAAGTTCATTTTTCATCCTTTCAAATTAGTAAGCTGACTGCCAAGACCTGAAACGCAAACAGGTAGCTTCAACCAGACATATCCTGCTATATGTGTTTTATGTATTCTTCGCCTCTACAGCACGATTTGATACAAGGAGCAAAGCAATGATTAACAAAACCAGCCCTCCCCCATCAAAATAAATAAAACGCAGGATCGATCCGCGCAAGACCCTGTGTTCCAAAGGGATTGTCCTAAAGAGCAAGGTCTCACCGATGAACCCGATAGCTTGCATCATGTTTGCCTGGATTAGTGAAACCCGAAATCTACGCGGTTGATAGAGGGCGAAAAAGTAAGGCACCTGCCACATCAGGAAGAGGATACCGTAGCCGATGATCACGACCCTGCCGACCTCACCACTGAGTTCATAACCTGACAGATACAATTGGGGGCGAGCGATGAAATCGATGGCACAAGCCAGGTTCATAGTCAGTACGAGTCCGATCAGGACACGTGCAATCCATTCCTGCAACCTGTGATCGTTTTTCATTTTTATGTTTCCTTCGATACTACTCCATGCTGAACTTTCCAGACCTCGTGTTGCGCCAAAAACTCTGGCTCGAACATATCCAGGTCGGTCGTGGTTACAAAAGCCTGCTCCACCTTGTCCAGCAGATCTGATAAAGCTGCCCGGCGGACCGGGTCCAACTCTGCCATTACCTCGTCTAAAAGCAGCACTGGCCATTCGCCAGTTCGTTGCCGCATCAAATCAACTTCTGCAAATTTGAGCGATAGCAATGCCGTTCGCATTTGCCCCCGCGAGCCGTAATCGCCAAGGTCAACCTGGTTTGACATAAATCGCAAGTCATCACGATGCGGTCCGGTGCTGGTCGAACCGCGTAAAATATCATCTTTTCTACGCTTCACAAGTTGACTGGCAAAACCGGTTTCGATCTCTTTTACTTCATTGGCACTCGATTCAGCCAGTCGCTGCACTCCAGGCAACTCAATTTGACCAGAAAGTGCCTGGGTTGGATCAAAGGATGGCTGGTAATCAAGCCTGAAAACCTCGCGACCCTGGGTGAGCTGGTGGTGGCTCTGGCGGGCTAATTCTTCCAGTTGTTTGAGCACACCAATTCGTCCCCGAATAAGGTAGGCACCGTGTTCCGCCATCATTCCATCCCAATAGTCCAGTTGGTCTGGCGGCCCCCCAAATTCTCCCAGGCGCTTGAGCAGTGCATTGCGTCTTGTCATCGCCTGGTTGTATCGCAGCAGGTGTTTCGAATAACCGGGTTCAATCTGGCAGAGGAGCTCATCCAGATAGCGGCGACGGTCAGAGGGACCACCTTCAAAGATTTTAGACATTTGCGGGAGAAACGAGACCGCGTTGAATTGCCCATACAATTCGCTGAAACGTCGATTAACGCCGTTTAACAAGGCTTCCTTTCGAAAGCGCGTAGTGCCATTGCCGCCATTTGGCTCCTGGATCAGGCGCACTTCCAGTGTGTTCTTGCGTCCTGCTCGTTCAAACTCACCAACGATCCGCCCAACCTTGATCCGTTCGCTCTCGGGCAGGTTGAAGTTGAGCAATTGTCGATCGGAACCGGCGCTAAAGGAAGTGAAAAGGGCTAAAAACGCCACTGCTTCCAAAATCGTTGTCTTCCCCTGGGCATTCGCGCCGTGGAATAAAATCACCCGCCTGGGAAAATCAAGCTCCAGGCGGGAGAAAACGCGAAAATTAGTCAGGGAAAGACACGTGAGGTGCATTACTCTGTAAACTCATCTGCGTCTTCAGGAACGGGCTCATACATCTCGCTGGCACGGTCAATGTAAAGGACACCGTCAAGATGATCCAGTTCGTGTTGAATAATCCGTGCAACCCAGCCTTCAGCTTTTACTTTTTGCGGTTTTCCATGTCGGGTCAGGGCTTTAACGGTGATCTTTTCATTTCGCTCCACTTTGCCGACAAAACCGGGCACGGAAAGACAACCTTCAATACCCTCAACCATTTCTTCTGATCTTTCCACAATTTCAGGATTTATCAAGACATAACGCTTTGGTTTGGGCTCGGGTGCATCTTCGTCTTCTGGCTCTTCAGCGTATTCAATGACCACTAATTGCAGCGATTCACCAATTTGTGGTGCGGCCAGACCAACACCTGGTTCAGCACGCATGGTCTCAAACATGTCGTCGACCAGTGTCTGTAATTCTTTATCAAAATTCTTTACCGGTTTTGCTTTTAAGCGCAAAAATGGATCCGGAAAAGTCAATATTTCCTTCATTGCCATAACTACTCCAAATTTATTCTGTGGTTATTTTACCTTATCCAAGAGGCGGATTCAAAGGCGAAGTAACATCCTGGCTGGAAAGCAGATCATGTGACTCTTCCTGGAACACTTTAAACCATTGGGCGATTCGGTCACGCTCCTGGTTGGTCTGCCGATCTTCCTTTTCCTGCGAATGTTTGCCGATGCGGCTGAAAATATCTTGTTGCACCTTGGATGGTTGGTGAACATTATTAAAGGTCAGCTGAGTGTTGCCAATCGTGATGTAAACCGTGCCATAATTGAACATCATCGGGATAATGCCGCGGCGTTCATATTCAATGCTGAGAATATTCTCCAGCGGTGCTGCCCGGCGGGATTCCCGACCAAAAGGTTTGCGGTCCAGATCGATCACCTGGTTGGGCGTAAGTTGGAATACGTCATTGCGCCAGTCCACATATTGGTAGATCATCACCGCTCCGAATAACAGGATCAGGAATGAACCCAAAGGGAGTGCCATGCCATAATCCAAACCGGTGATATTGCGTGTGAGCACCCCAAGAAGAAAAACAAACGCCAGCAGTAAACCTGTAAGGGGAAGAAAAATTTTTCGTAAAAGAATGATCCAATGTTTTCGATAGGTGATTGTACCGCCAGCATCGTAACGAACTTTCAAAAAGTCGCTAAAAAGCCATTCGAAAAAGCCGATCTCTTTGAAAGGGATCTCGCTTTCAATCCCATATTCATCTTCCAGTTCTTTGGGAGTGACTTCCTCAGGAGATTTGCCAAACTTATCGCGCAAGACCTTGCGAATTTCCCTGGCATCCAGTTCAAGATCCACATGCTTGCTTTTTGACCAGAAGCTTTCAACCAACTTGCTGATAGTTTTGGCATGGTCAACCCGCTCAAAACGGATATCCCCAATAAAGGTACGTACGATCACATCAGAATAACCGATCAGCGCTCCTAATTGGGTCGTTTTCACCCCCACTGAAATGAGGGTACTGAGTGGGGCTTCCTGGCGACTTTCATAAAAGCCTGAGACACGTTCAACCCAAACCATACGTTTGGAAGTGACCAGGTAATAATCGTTCGCCCAATTATTGATGTTCCAAAGCAACCAGGTAGCGCAAACAAGAAAAGCGATGACCATCCCAATGAGAGCTGCCATTGGGTTTTGAATCTGGATGAAATTCAAGCCAACCAGAACAACTGCAAAAACCAACAAAGGAGGTGTCAACGCAAAGAGCAGAAAGACCGGGTGTTTGCGGGCGATCAGACTCACTTTCTCATCCGCTTCAAGCCAGGGCATGTTCACCCTGCGGATCATCACCTGGCTGTTTGCCAGTACCGCCAGGGTTTCAGCAAATTCAGGTCGATCCTGACA
>DHUW01000012.1:0-6655 GCA_002409365.1 Anaerolineaceae bacterium UBA5224
GCCATGATCATTTTCATGAGGTTCGTTTCACCTTCTTCTCCCAAATAGAGACAAAATTGCCGAGTTCCCGTTTGAGTTCGTCTTCTGTTTCCTGGTTGAGTTCCCGGCGGTATTTGATCTGGTCGACGGATTGAGCAGCATGACTGTGAATGTAGGCGAGCATTTCTTTAGTAAATTGAGGAATTGCAACCGGACTGACACTGTCCATAAAGCCCTTGGCCAGTGCGTAAAAAAGGATGACCTGATCTTCCATTTGAACTGGCTTATGTGGACCTTGTTGTAAGACTGCTTCAACCCGCTGCCCGCGTTCGATCTGGCGCTTGGTGGCTTCGTTTACTTCGGTGCCAAACCTCGCAAAACGTGCGACCTCTTCATATTGGCTCAATTCCAGTTTCAAGGCTCCCACCACCGATTTCATAGCAGGTTCCTGGGCGGCAGAACCTACCCGTGAAACAGAGGCACCAATATCAATGGCTGGTTTGCTGCCTTTGTTGAATTCATCTGCATCCAGAACGATCTGCCCATCCGTGATTGAAATCAGGTTGGTCACAATGTAACTGGATATATCACCCCGCTGCGTTGTCGCAACCGGCAGGGCAGTGATCGATCCGCCGCCATTCTTTTCGCTCAGCCGGCAGGCTCGTTCCAGAAGGCGGGAATGCAGGTAGAAAATATCGCCCGGGTAAGCCTCGCGTCCAGGGGGTCGGCGTAAAAGCAGGCTCATCTCACGATAGGTGTCAGCATGTTTCGTCAAATCATCGTAGACAATGAGAACATCCATTCCCTGGTCGAGGAAGAATTCAGCAAGCGTGACCCCGGCATAAGGAGCCAAATAGCGCAGAGCCGGCGGGTCATCCGGGCTGGAGACCATGACAGTGGTCTGATTCAGCACACCGCCATTGCGCAGTGTCTCGATCGCGCTTAATACAGAAGTCTTTTTCTGACCGATAGAGACATAGATGCACTTAACATCGGTATTTTTCTGGCTCAAGATTGCGTCAATCGCCAGGGTCGTCTTTCCGATTTGCCGATCTCCAACGATCAGCTCCCGCTGACCACGCCCCAAGGGCAAAAGGGCATCGATGATTTTCGTGCCGGTGTGTAACGGTGTGTCGACCGGTGCCCGGTCAATTACACCCGGTGCAATGCGTTCAACATAGCGAAATTCAGAAGGAATGATCGGGCGGTTCTCGTCCAGGGGGCGACCGAGTGAGTCCACCACCCTGCCCAGGAAGGACATGCCCACCGGGATGCTCAGCCGGCGCCCGGTGGCTTCTGCCACATCGCCGCCCCGAATACCGGTGTCAGCCCCCAACAAAATCACGTCCACATGGTTGCGGTCCAGGTTGAGCACCATTCCCTGCACACCATTAGGAAAAGTGACCAACTCCTCCAGGTGCACCATCGGCAATCCGCTCATGGTGGCGATTCCGTTTCCAATGTGCTGTACTGTTCCGACGCTGCGGATCGTGACCCGGCGTTTTTGCTCCTGGCTGACCGACCGAAGTTCCCTGATCACAAAATCCGTACTCAGGCTCCTGGGTTTGGGCTCGAGTTGTTCGCGCACATTCGATTTAACTTCCCGGATGAAAAGCTCCGAATCGACAGAAAGCGGATCGTTTTCCTTCAAACGCTCAGCCAGCTCCGCCAGCCTGGTTTGGGCAGCAAGATCTAAATCAGTCATTGTCAGGCGCCGCCAATGTTTCCAGCTTCCGGCTGATATCATCTTTGAGAGAATTCAGATGTGTACCCACAGAATTATCCAGGACGATATCCCCGATCCGTACCTTGATGCCAGCCACCAACTCTGGCTGGATGTCGATCTCAAGGTCCACTTCCTTGTCCGCAAGGGCATTGAGCGAGTTGAGCAGTCTCATCAGCTGTTCGTTGGTCAGCTCCCGTGGTACAACGATTCCGACGGTTGGGATGCGGTCTACCAGGGAATCTCGAATTCCCTGCACCATGCGCATATCGGTCTTTCCCATGTTCCAGATCGTACTGTTCAATTCTTCCAACAATCCTTCATGAACTCCCGGTGGTGTTACCTGCAGCAGTGTGTCGTTCGATATCCTGATGACAGTATCCACCAATTCAGCCTGAGAGCGTTTGATATCTACTTCCTGTTCCTTGCGAGCTTCGCTGACTGCTTCCATCATGATCAGGTTGGCTTCCTCTCGGGTCGCTTCCAGCAAGTCTCGCTGCAGGATCTGGCTGTTCTCATATGCCTGGTCTGTAATTTGTTCGATTTCCTGGTCGAGGTTCAACAAACGTTCATCCAGTTCAGCCGCCTTCGCGGCTGCAGCATCGCGGTCTGCCAGCAAGGCTGCCCGTGTGGCTGCTTTTTCAACAGCACGTGTCTCAGCCCGCTTGGTCATCGGTTTGAAGACCAAAAAGTAGAGGATCACCGTCAATACCAGGAAGTTTACGATTTCCCAGAGGATGGTGCCAATATCCAAGTCGAGCATGGTTTATCCCCCGAAAAAGCGATTGATCAGCGGGTTCGCAAACAAAAGTACCAGGACGATCAGCAGCACGTAAATGGATGCCGTTTCCAGCAGTGCCAATGCGATCAGCATGGCGGTACGCAGCTGGGGTGCGGCATCTGGCTGGCGTGCCATGCCTTCAATTGCCTTTTCTGCAGCTTTTCCTTCCACCCAGGTGGGAACCATAGTTCCAATCACAATTGCCAGACCACAGACAATCGTCGTAACAATAATGATCAAAACTTCAGGGTCTAGATTCTCCATTTATTTTTTCCTTTCTAAACTTTCTATTAAATAATTCCTTGATTCTTGTCTTCTTTCCGTCGGCTTTCATCTTTGAATCTTCTTCGTTGATCTCAACGGCAGATGAGATAAACAAGGCAGCCAGTGTTGTCAGCACGAAAGCCTGCAAAACACCTGAGATCATCGTGACCGCGGTCATTGCTATGGGCAATAAGTAGGGGATGATTGAAAAAACGATTGCGACGATCAGATCACCACTCAAAATATTACCGAAAAGACGCATGGAAAGTGACAGTGTACGACTGAACTGACCGATCAGTTCAATCGGAAACATAAAAATCGGTGAAGCGAAGTCCTTCAGGTAAGCCCATATACCCTTTTTGATCATTCCATATACATGAACGGACAAAACCACGATCAACGCCAGTGCAATAGTCGTATTGAGATCAGAGGTCGGCGACTTCATGCCAGGGACGATAGAAATCAGGTTTGCCGTGAGCGTGAAGACCATCAGGCTTCCCAATAAGGGAATGTAGGGGTGCAGGTCATCCACGTCCATGGCGTCATCAATAATGCCAATGATCAACTCGAGAATATACTCCAGCAAGTTGGGTTTGACCACCTTCAAAATGAGAACAATGGCGATGATCGCGCCCATGGTTATCCAGGTGTAAACCACAGTATCCCGCACAGGAAGGATCCCAAAAAGCTCAAAGACGATCGGGTGTTCGATTACATCCAAATTACTTCTCCTTCCGCCCTTTGTCTTGTTTGTTCAGATTAACGTTGTAAATTATGACCTGAACCCAGGTCACGACTGTGATCGTGATCGCAATAGCAACCGCGGCGATTGGCTCGGTTTTCAGTGCCACAAAAATGAGCAAGGCTATCATCAGAAAAACAGATACACGCCGGATGATCAACCCAGTCAGGTGTGATTTGACGCCGCCTTCCAAGGGGTGGATCTCTTCGATACTTTTCCTTAACCACTGAAAGGACAACACCGACCAACCTGCCGATACAACGATCCACAGGATGATCCAGAGAAAATTAACTGGTTCATTCGTTGTCATCGTAATCCCGCCACACTTTCTTTAATCCTTGTTTTTCTTGCTCTTCTTTTTCCTTTTTCATCAAATAAAACTCGTAGTGTATGTACTTCATTACCGCTGAAATAGCAGCAACCAGACCAACGCCCAACAAGATCACCGTCCAGCGGACACCTGAGTCAAAGCGACGATCCAGGATAAACCCTAATAATGGTCCCCCAACGATCGGAATGGCGATCTCCCATCCAATTGTGGTCGCGCGCAAATCGCGCGCACTAAAGAGCTTGCGCCGCCTGGTAGGGATTCCTCCAGTCTCTTCGAGATCATCATCTTGGCGCAAATCTTTCATCATGGCTGTCTTAGTGAGTTGTTAAAATGCTGACCAGGTCGTCTTTCAGGGTCAAGATACCGCCTTTGACCTGAACTTTTTTTTCATCATCATCCTGCCTGTACTTCAACTCACCATCACCCGTGGCAGTAACAAGGGGTGCATGACCAGGGCGAATGCCCAGCCAGGACCCGTCCGCCAGCAGCACCTGCAGTGAGCTGATATCTTCCAGGGTCATTCCACCTGAGCCTTGGCTCAGGACTTCAATCTTGAGTTTTTTCTTTTCTTCATCCGACCGGCCCATTGACTGGCTCCTCCTGACTTTTAGTCTCGTCAGAGTCATATTCCATCGCCTGGGCTTGTATGAGCACATCGTCGATGGTTCCGGTCATATAAAATGCCTGTTCAGGCACTTCATCGTGCTTGCCTTCGAGGATCTCTTTGAAACCACGAATGTTTTCCTCCAGGGAAACAAAAGCACCCTGTCTGCCTGAGAATGTCTCAGCGACCATAAAAGGCTGCGACAAAAAGCGCTGCAACCGACGCGCCCGGATCACTGTCTTTTGATCAGAAACCGACAGTTCTTCCATACCCAGAATAGCGATCAGGTCCTGCAGTTCATCATAGCGCGCCAAGGTCGCCCGAACCTGCATGGCTACTTCATAATGCTCTCTGCCAACAGCCTCCGGCGTGAGCAGGTTGGAGGTGCTTTGCAGCGGGTCGATAGCCGGATAGATCCCCATCGAGACCAGGCGCCGCGTTAAAACGGTGGTGGCATCCAGGTGCGAAAATGTGGCTGCGACTGCCGGGTCAGTGACATCATCAGCCGGTATATAAACTGCCTGTACCGAAGTAATGCTGCCACTGCTGGTCGAGGTGATCCTTTCCTGCAATAAGCCCATTTCGGATTCGAGCGTCGGTTGGTAGCCCATTTCGCTGGGCAGACGACCTAACAAGGCTGACACTTCCGAGCCAGCCTGGATAAAACGGTAAATATTGTCGATAAAGATCAGGACCGGACGATTTTCTTCGTCGCGGAAATACTCTGCCATGGTCAGAGCAGTAAAAGGCACTCTCAGGCGGGCACCAGGCGGTTCATTCATCTGCCCAAATGTCAGGATGGTTGAATCTACCAGACCGGAGGCGTTCATATCCAACCACATATCGTTGCCTTCACGGCTGCGCTCTCCCACACCCGAGAAGACCACGATGCCTGAACTCTTTGTGATGGTATTGTTCATCAATTCGAGCATCAAGACCGTCTTGCCAACGCCGGCACCTCCGAACAAGCCCACCTTACCTCCTTTTGGATAGGGGGTGAGCAAGTCGATCGCCTTAATGCCGGTCACGATCATTTCACGAGAGATCACCTGTTCATTGATCGCCGGGGGTTTTTTATGGATGGGTGATACCAGGTCGGTCTCTAGCGGACCTTTTCCGTCGATTGGCTGTCCCAAAACATTAAATAAACGCCCAAGTGTTTCCCGCCCTATAGGCACTTCAATTGGTTTTTCCAGGTCAATGACGGTCATTCCCCGCCGCAAGCCAGCGGTCGAGCCCATAGCAATCGCGCGCACAACCTTAGGGCCCACATGTTCCTGGATCTCCAAAATCAGGTCTTCACCTGACCGTCTTTTTACCAACAGAGCGTTATAGATTGATGGGAGATTTCCTGATTCAAACTCAACGTCAACAACCACTCCAACGAGCCTTATGATTGTGCCTTGGTTTTTGTTTTCTCCCTGGATCTGCTCCACTATGCTGTTTTTACCTTTACCTTGATTTTGATCGCCTTGACAATCGGCTAATAGTAATTATGCCAGATTTAATATACTGTGTCAAAAACAGAGGGAAAAAGGTATTGCGCTAAATCCAGTCTCAAATTCTGGCGGCGAATGACTTATAATCAATAGTCACGTTTATTGTAGGAGCAATGAAATGAAAATATCATTAACTGGCATCAAGCCTACCGGGAATATCCATATCGGCAATTATTTTGGCGCGATAAAACCCGCATTGGCGCTGACCGAAAAATACTTCGGGGTCTACTTTGTTGCCGACCTGCATGCCCTCAACAGCAATCCGGACCGTCAGGAGCTGCAGCAGTTGATTTACGAAGTTGCCGCATCGTGGATGGCATTTGGTTTGGACACTGAAAAAGCGATCTTCTTCCGCCAGTCAGATATTCATGAAATCCCCGAGCTGACAACGATTCTTGCCGCGGTCACGCCCAAGGGTTTGATGAACCGCGCCCACGCCTACAAAGCCATGCTGGATAAAAACGCCGAGTTGGGTCGCGACCCGGACGATGGCGTCAATATGGGGCTCTACACCTATCCCATCCTGATGGCTGCTGATATCCTCCTTTACAATTCCGATGTCGTGCCGGTGGGATTGGACCAGAAACAACACGTCGAGATCGCCCGCGACATTGCTGAGAATTTCAACCGCATTTATGGCAAGACCCTGAAAGTGCCGGAGGGCTTGTTCGCTGATGATGTTAAAGATGTTCCCGGTATCGATGGACGCAAGATGAGCAAGAGTTACGGCAA
>DHUW01000012.1:6938-15600 GCA_002409365.1 Anaerolineaceae bacterium UBA5224
GATAATCTCTTCCATATCTTTGCTCTTTTTGGAACGCCAGAAAGAGTTGAGGAAGTTCGCCAGCTGTATCTGCATGGCGGTCTGGCATATGGCAACTTGAAACAAGAACTTTTTGAAACCATGCTCACCACTTTCCAACCCATCCGGGAACGTTTTAACTACCTGATGGAAAACAAGTCGGAAATTGACGCCGTTCTTAATAGCGGTGCCGAAAAAGCACGCGACCTCGGCCGCCCGGTGCTTGCTAAAGTACGTAAAGCGATTGGATTAGACAAATGACCTCAACTATATCGGATTCCACAAATTCTCCTATGGACCAAAACCAACGGGCAAAAATGAGTTCCCGTTCAGTTAACCTTGCCCTTATTGCCAACACTCTACTGGCACTCCTCAAGACAAGCGTCGGTATTTATTCCCATTCTTCCGCGTTGCTGGCAGATGGCATCAATTCCACTTCCGATGTTGTCTACAATGCTGCCGTCGCCGTCTTCATCCGTGCATCTCGAAAACCTGCCGACGAAGATCATCCTTATGGGCACAGTCAGTTTGAAAGCATCGGCGCGCTAGTCATTGCAGCTTTTATCACAACTGCGGCTTTCACAATATTCTGGAATTCAGTCCAGACTATGTTTGACTATCTGTCGGGTGGAGAAGTTACTGCTGTTAACCCGATCGCTGTTTACGTTGCCTTCTTTACCATATTATTGAAGGCTACTCTCTATTTCTTTACTAAGAAAGTAGGCCAAAAAACCAACAATCCGACCGTGATTGCCCTGGCGCTTGATCATCGTAATGACATCTTATCAGCCACAACGGTGGTCATCGGTACGGTTGCCTCCCGCTTGGGTTATGCATGGGCAGACCCCCTGGCTGGCGCAATCGTTGCTGTATTCTTCCTGATGTCTGGAATTGAGATCCTGCGCGATTCGACTGACATTCTCATGGATACTGTCCCCGGTCAAACATTGGAAAAAGAAATCCGCGCGTCCCTCGAAGGAGTGCCCGGCTTGGAAGGTATCGAACAGATCCAAGCTCATCGATTCGGCCAGTACCTGGTAGTAAATATCACAGTATTCGTGTCTGGAGATATCACAGTACGCGAAGGAAACGTAATAGCGGATGAAGTTGAGCGCAGACTGATGGATGATAACCTTTATGTCCAGGCTGTCCACGTCCATTATCATCCCAAACCAAATTCATAACTCATTTTATAGGGATTCCCATACGCAATGTTTTCAGAGAGGTATGCAGCTATGCATACCTCTCTTTGAGTAAGATTCGGATTCAACACAGACCGGAAACCCGGTTTAATTTGATATCATTTATCATAAATGAAAGATATTTGGAGGAGTAAATGAAAGATTTCCAATTCTATAATCCCACCAGGATCGTCTTCGGTGCTGGCAGTATTGCCAAAATAAAAAAGTTGATTCCCCGCAAAGCCCGTGTTCTGATGCTTTATGGCGGCGGTTCGATCAAGAAAAACGGCGTCTATATGCAAGTTGCCGACGCCTTACGCAAACATGAGCTCTTTGAATTTGGCGGTATCGAGCCAAATCCCGATTATGCCACCTTGATGAAAGCGGTCAAACTGGTCAAGAAAAACAAGATCGACTTCCTCCTGGCAGTTGGCGGTGGTTCGGTGATTGATGGTACAAAATTTATTGCAGCAGCTTCTCTCTATCAGGGTGAAGACCCCTGGGATATCGTTTCACAAGGTGCTGAAGTAAAAAAAGCAGTGCCATTTGGTGTTGTTCTCACTTTACCCGCTACCGGCAGTGAAATGAATCACAACGCGGTCATCTCGAATCGGGAAAGGAGAGAAAAGGAATCCTTTGGCAGTGAGAAGGTCTATCCGAAATTTTCGATCCTTGACCCAAAGGTGACTTATTCGTTACCTAAAAATCAAATCCGAAATGGATTGGTGGATGCCTATGTGCACATCCTGGAGCAATATCTGACCTATCCTGTAGGTGCCGATGTGCAGGACCGCCAGGCTGAAGGCTTGTTGTTGGCGATTCATGATATTGCTCAGCGAGCCCTTCAGACTGATCCACCAGATTACGATGCTCGTGCTAACTATATGTGGGTTTGCAGCAATGCCCTCAATCACCTGATTGGCTCTGGCGTCCCGCAGGATTGGTCCACGCATGGCATCGGGCATACCCTCACAGCCCTCTATGGACTGGCGCATGCTGAGTCGCTGGCAGTAGTCTTGCCCTGGCTGCTTTGGTACAAACGCGAGCAAAAGCAGGAGAAGTTGCTGCAGTTTGGTTATCGCGTACTTGATGTGAAAATGCAGAAGTATTCTGAACGGATCGATCGCACAATCGAAGCCCTGGCAGCCTTCTTCCAGAGCATGGGGATGCCCACCACACTGACCGCCTATGGTCTCGACCCTGACCAGGTGGCAATTGAGGTCCAGGCAAAACTGGAGGAGGATAACTTTGTTCGTGGTGAACACCGCGATATTACCCCTGCAGCCGCCGCTGATATTCTGCGCCTAAGCAGATAAACGCTTGGAATATGGTTAATTCAAACGGGCGGGATTAAGACCCGCCCGTTTCTTTTCTCAATTTATTTATAAGGCTGGGTTTGGGACTCACCCCTACATAAAATCACTTACCTTCCTCTTTTTACTGCGTGCGTCCCGCCCAAGGTGGAAGAATGGGAGGGCTAAAAACTTTCCACCCCCTCTTCAGAGGGGGACGGCGCAGCCGGGGGTGAGAGAGCTATAGGAATCTCACTATGATCTATTAGCTACCAGTCCTATTCTATTGCCTTTTTAATCAATTTATTAATCTCAGCTGCGACTTTGTCATTCCATTCAAGCACCGCATAGGAAGTTGGCCAGAAAGTACCCTCATCCAGTCTCGCATCTTCGCTGAATCCGAGTGTGGAATAACGTGTCTTAAATCGCGTTGATGCCTGGAAAAATGTGATCAGTTTCTCATCTTTGGTGTAGGCAGGGTAGCCATACCAGGTCTTAAAACCCAACTGAGGGAAATTTTCTTTGATCAATGCATGCAAGCCTGAGGCGATTTTTTTATCTTCCCCTTCCATTTCATTAATTTTCTCCAACACAGCTTCTTCGCCATCGGCCTTTCCCTTGGCGGTTTTCTGTCGCTTAAGCTCCTTGGTGCGTTCTTTCATTGCTTCTTTTTCTGCATCAGAGAAGCCATTATTTGATTCATCATTTTTTGCCATTTTTAGTCCTTTCAGTTAATCCAGTAAATCCTGGAATAGTCCTGATTCTGATACAAAATAAGGCGATTTACTAGTTTTTGTAAAGATTGGATTATGGGGTTAATGATGTCGGAATAATTGGACCAAGAGCGCAATGCCAAGCTTGAGCAGCATCAACAGGTAGAAAAACCAGTTGAATAAGAAGAAGTGATCTTTGGCAAAGTGCTTTCGATAATATAGGTAATACGAACGATGCCATTGAATGATGGTGTTAACCGGCTGATCCTTTGAACCCCCCAGACCGCCAAAGTGGAAAATGCGTGTGATGGGCACGTACATCACTTTCCAGCCTTTTCTGCGGGCACGCATGCAATAATCGCTGTCTTCCTGGTAGGCAAAGAATTTTTCATCAAAATCACCCACCTGTTCCCAGGTTTCCCGCCTGATAAACATACATGACCCGGAAACAGCCTTCACCTCAGCGATTTCATCTTCAGGCAGCCAGGAGAGCAGGTATCCATTCAATTTCTTGCTCTTCGGGAAAATTTTACCAAGCTTCAGGATATACCCGAACACTTCCGCTGGATTGGCGTCTCCCCTTCTGGATTGTCTCTGGAAGGTACCGTCAGCATTCAAAACTTTGGGGATGCTGATCCCCACCTCGGGGTTTGCCCGCAAATATTCAATTTGCGGATTGAAGCAATCTTCCGTAAGCAGTGTATCAGGGTTGAGCAAGAGCAAAAAATCACCTTTCGCCAGGTGGAGCATCTGGTTATTTGGTTTTGTAAACCCAAGGTTTTCATTGATAAACAAGACCTGAACTTCAGGGAATTCCTCGTAAAGCATGGCTGCTGTACCATCGCTGGATCCATTGTCAGCCACGAAAATTTCGTATTCACCTTCAGGCGGGTACTGCCTGATCGATTTGAGGCATTCCCTCAGGTAATCCCTGGAATTGAGTGCGAGGATACAGATCGAAAGTTCAGTCATCGTCATCTTTCCTTGTTTCTACTAACTCAAAATTTTCATTCTCTGTTTTAACTGCCTCTTTAGCCAAAAAGTGATAATTGAGGGCGTGAGTCAGGTGACCACCCAGGAACAAAATGTAACCGGACAGGTAAAGCCACGTCAGCAAGGCAATGATCGAGGAAAGCGGTCCATAGACAGGCTCGTAGTTCGTAAAACCGGTAGCAAGTGCCCAGGAGAGTGCCCGTGTCGCCAATTCCCACAATCCGCCTACCACCAATGAGCTGATCAGTCGAGCTTTGAACAGGATCGATTTATTGCGCGGAATCCAACTATAGATTGCCAAAAAGAGCAGCCATTTGATCACCAGTGGTACGACCCAGCGCAACCATTCGTACAATTTGGTTTCAACCAGGTAGACTCCATTTACCTGAAAATTTTCAATTTCCAAAAAACTTTGGATCGTGTCGATCGCCATGGAGCCTAAAAAAAGCAGCACGATCACCAATATGATGACGATCGCCATAGCCCGGCTCTGGATAAAACCTGGGTTGCGTCCCTTTGGGAAAGCCCGGTTGATGTTGACAATGATCTTGTCAAACACGTTGCTTGCTGACCAGATCAGACCAACTACCGCTATCACCGTGAAAGTGCCCCGTTTGTCCAGGACACCATCAATCAAATTGTTGATAAAGTTTACGGAAACTGGAAAAAATACTCTGACAGCATCGAACAGTTTCTGCTTAACTACTTCCTGCTCGAGAAAAGTCGATCCAATCGAAACTGCTGCCAGCAAAATAGGGAAAATTGAGAATAACGCATAATAAGCAAGGCTTGCAGCTGCTTCCGGACCGCGCATCAGTGAAAAGTTATTGAAAGTATGCCGAATGATGCCGAATGCTCCACCGGTAAGTTTGTTGCCCTTGTAATAAATCTTCTTGAGAAATTCACGGGCACCATCGATCCGATCCGCAGCATTAGCCAGGATTCTCTTTATCCCGTCTTTCAAACTTTCCATTAGTTGATTATAAGCTATTCAAGACAAGTAAAATCAGCACTTCAACCAGATCGCGCCACCTCGTGGTAGTGCTGGGATTTTTATCTCACCGGGGTGTAGCACCAGAGACTCATCGCCAAACAGGCTTTGCAAACGTTCAATGCCGTTTGTATTGAACAGATCGCTTTTCAAAATAAAACCGTTAGGCTGATCGATTCGGCTGGAAGTCACAATGATCCGTTTTTGTCCGAGCAAGCGCTGGTAAACCAACAGGTCATCCTCCCAATAAAGCACCTGGAAACTGCCTTCAGCTAAGACCTCGCTTTGCTTGCGCAGCGAAATAAGCCGCTGATAGAAGGCCAGCAAGTTTTTATCCCATTTATCTTCTTCCCACGGAAAACAATTGCGTTGGGCGAATCCATTTTCATCTGCTAATCCGATTTCATCACCATAGTAAACACAAGGAACTCCCGGAAATGTAAACTGCACCATCACTGCCAGCCGGATGAAGGCGTCATCCCCATCCAGAGCTGTGCGTATGCGAGAGGTATCGTGGCTGTCGAGTACATTGAATTGTTGTAAGGCTATCGTCCATGGGATGGCTGCCAGGTTTTCCTGCCAGCTTCTCACTAACGCCTCTGTGCTCAAGGATTTTTCAGATTTCAAAACGGGATCACAGCGCAGCGCTCCGATTTCAAAACCTTTTAACCAATGAAGTAAAGGTTCGCTGAAGCCGCTGTAATTCATCACTCCATCCCAGGCATCTCCCTGCAGCTGTCCGGCTGCTTCAAAGAAGTTTTCACCAATCAGGTAACTTTGCGGATTGGCATGCTTGACTGTCTTTCGAATCGCCGGCAGTACGTCCTGGTCCAGCTGCTGTTCGTCATAACGACCCAGCATATTGGCAACATCCACTCGCCAGCCATCGCTTTCATAAGGAGGTTTCAGCCAGCTGGCAAAAACACTGGTTTCACTCTCAAACATCTCCCTTCGCAAAGCAGGGTCGCTGTAGTTGAGTTTGGGGAGGCTGCCAAAGCCCATCCAGGATGCGTAATTTTGTTCTTTATCGAAGTAAAAAGCGCTGCGATGCGGGCTGGTGGGGTCTTTCACTGCTTCCCGGAACCAGGGATGCCCTGCTCCGCTGTGATTGGGGACGATATCCAGTATGTATCTCATCTCCGCCCTGCGTAACGCTTCAGAAAGCGAAATCAGCGCTTCGTTACCTCCCAGGGTCGGGTCAACATTGCGAAAATCAGCAACGTCGTAGCGATGGTTGGTGTAGGCTGTAAAAATTGGGTTGAGATAAATCGCGTTCACCCCCAACCTTTGCAGGTACTCAAGCCGGTCTTCAATCCCCTTCAGGTCACCGCCATAGAAAGGGAGGAGTTTGCGGTCATACTTAACGGGCTGCCCCCATGGGTAGGTTTTGCGACTGACACCCGGATACGCTTCAATTTCGCCATTTGGATCGTTGCTGGGATCGCCGTTGGCAAAACGATCGGGAAAAATTTGGTAGAAAACCGCCTGACTTAACCAGCCAATTTTCGGATTGTCTGCCAATATCTTGAAATCAAATGATGCAGCCGGTATGACAGTGCTTACGCCGGCCGCGGTAAGCCACCAGACCCTGCCTTCAGTTTGGATCGCAAACCGATAGGGTACTCTGGGTTCGTTGATCAGCAGTTCACCTTCCCAGAGGTTCATTTGATTGCGGCCGTTGACCTTGTGCATGGCCTGCAATTGCTGCTCACCATTGGGAATGCTGCGTAAGATGACCTGCTCAGGGATTCCTCCTGTCGGGATTTCAAGGCGGATCTTCACGACCTCGCCCAGGCTTGGGTAGGGGTTCGAAACGTGGTCAGTTGTGCCAGTGTGAACAATTTGCCTGATCCACTCAGGGGCTTGCTCTTGAAAGACGGGTGTTTGTTTGATTTCCATAGGCGCTAATGATACCAACATTTTGATTAATTCATATCGGTCAAAGAAAATTGTCCACTAATGTTATTAAAAATGACCACACCTCTGCATTAGAGGTGTGGCTATTCCGTACAATCTTTAAGCTAAGAAATTTGATTATTTCGGAATTAACTCGACGCAGACTTTTGCATTAAGTGCTTCGCCAATCTTTCTGAGTGTGGTAAGCGTTGGAGTGGTCATCCCGTTCTCAATTCGTGCGATCGCAAGGAAAACCAGAGGCTAGGGAGTTCTTCTTCCTGATTCTTTCCTGGTTTCCTGACTACTAAATCAATAGAGTGTGGTTATTCTTCCTTGGCGTGGATTTTAAATTCTTCCGGTACAGGTATGCTGCCTTCCCAAACCACGCTGCGGAATTCCTCGGGAGAGGTGTTGCCTTCCGTATTGATCAGCAAAACCTGGGAGTCCTCGTTCAGCCCCATCGCGTCACGCAATTCACGCGCACCCTCGTATTCCATCGTATACATCAAAGCACCCAAAGTGACTGCGCCTGACTCACCGGAGATGATTAAGGGGTCGTCTGGTAAGGGAGTGGAATAGACTCGCATTCCCTTGGCAGCCACGTAATCCGGGCAAATGGCAAAGAAATCTGCGCAGTTATAAAGCGTTTCCCAAGCCAACGGGTTGGGGTCACCGCACGCCAACCCTGCCATGATCGTATCCAGTTCGCCAGTGACGCTATGTGGTTTACCATCGCCTATGCGCATTGATTCATACAAACAACCTGCCCTGGTCGGTTCAACTACCATTGAAAGGGGAACATTATCATTAAACAAAACTGAATAATACCCGATTGCAGAAGCCGCCAGCGAACCCACACCGGCTTGCACGAACAGGTGTGTCGGTCGGCTCAGACCTTGCCCTGAAAATTGTTCCTGCGTCTCAACAAACATTGTGGCATACCCTTGCATGATCCAACGCGGAACTTCTTCGTAACCCTCCCAGGAGGTATCCGAGATGATCTCCCAGCCGTTTTTGTTTGCATCAATCGAGGCCTGTCTGACCGCATCGTCATAATTGCCATCCACCACAACCACTTTCCCGCCCTCTCGTTCGATGCCGCGAATGCGGTCTTTGGTCGTAAGTGAATGAACATAAATTATGGAAGGAAAGCCCATCTTGTGGGCTGCCCAGGCAATGCCTGTGCCGTGGTTACCATCGGTGGCTGTAGCAAAAACAGGGTGACCCAACTTCTCACGGTATTTGCCATCCAATTGGAGCATGTCCTTGAGTGACACCTTATCTTCCTGGAAACCACCGCGTTCCAACAACTTCCTGTAAATCGCATATGATCCGCCCAGTACTTTAAAGGAATTAAGTGAAAGGCGGGCAGATTCATCTTTGACCCAGATGCCACCTAAGCCGATGCGTCTTGCCAGGTTGGGTAAGCTCTTAAGCGGGCTCATTCGGTAGCCAGGGATGGTGCTGTGTAGTTTTCGAACTTTTTGGGCAAGACCAGATGGGAAAAGGTCTGCCGCCAGTTGGGATTTTGAGTTTTTCAGGGCGCGCGAATTGGCTAACCATTGAATCGGGACTTCA
>DHUW01000012.1:15851-16355 GCA_002409365.1 Anaerolineaceae bacterium UBA5224
CTCCATGGGAGTTCCCCTTAAGGTAAAATCTTCGAGAGGTCATTATGAAAACTGAAATTATCCAGGAATACTATCGGCAGCGCGGTTTGGGTTGGCCTGACCAGAAGAGTGCTCTGCTTTTTTACCTTTCTGAGGTAGGGGAACTCGCCGAGGCTTACCTGGCGCTGGAACCTGTGGAACTGACCGAGGAAGAACGCGGGCTTTTGCAGCAGTTTTCTGATTTGGGAATGAAAGCAGACGAAATCGTTTCGCGTAAACCAGGCTGGGTGCGCAACAACGACCGCATATGCAAAGAAAATATCGCCCATGAAGCCGCCGACTGCAACATGATGCTCTCAGTCTTCCTGGAAACCTACTCCAGTCAATCTCCTGATGATGCCTTGCTGGAAAAAATGACTCTCAAGCTCGGACATTCACCGAACGCTTAATTTTCAGTGCAACCGGAGATTTTCGCTCAACAGAAATTATCCTTTGGATGATTGTGGATATCTAATTGGTCAGTTC
>DHUW01000012.1:16687-16938 GCA_002409365.1 Anaerolineaceae bacterium UBA5224
ACCTTTGCTGCCGGCTCGATCGGATAACCATAGACTCCTGTGCTGATTGATGGAAACGCAATCGACTTCAGTCCATTTTCGTCTGCCAGGAGTAAACTATTGCGATAACAATCAGCAAGCAGCTCTTCTTCACCATGGTACCCGCCGTTCCAGACAGGACCAACCGTATGGATCACGTAACGCGCTTTCAGATTAAAACCCGGGGTGATCTTTGCTTCACCAGTTTCACAACCGCCCAGTTTTCTGCAGGC
>DHUW01000012.1:17170-18139 GCA_002409365.1 Anaerolineaceae bacterium UBA5224
AGGGATCGATTCGCTGCGTTCACTATTGCATCGACATCCAGTGTAGTGATGTCAGCCAGCATTGCAGCCAGATCAGCCATTTTTTACCTCTTACAGAATTTACACGCCGGCGTGCTCGCCCAGTGGCGTAAACCCTTCGCCAAGCGCCTCATTCGCACGCCCCACTACCATAAAAGCTTCTGGGTCGGCATCGTGCACGATGGTTTTGAGCCTGATTACTTCTGCTGCAGTAACCACACAGAGGATGACTGGTCTGTCTTTCTGGGTGTAACCACCCTTAGCTGAAATAATTGTCGTGCCGCGGCCCAGTTCTTCTGAGATCGCATTCACTACCATCTCGGTCTCATTGGTGATGATAATGGCTTCACGGATGACGTTGGTTCCCTGGGTGATCATATCCGCTGCTACCCCACTGACATAGATCATGATCAGTCCATACAATGCTTTTTCCCAACCAAAGACAAAACCTGCCAGGAGCACTGCAAAAGAATCAGTGAGCATATATGCCAAAGAAATGGACATGCCGACCCGTTTGTTGAGTATGCGTGTCAGGATGTCTGTACCGCCGCTGGTGCCGCGCCCTAGGTAGACCAATCCCAAGCCAATTCCCAATACAACACCGCCATAGAGTGAATTCAACAGAATATCTTCTGTGATCGGGGCTGAACCGGTCAGCTCAACCAGGATATCAACGATGACCGTGTAGGATATCACAGCAAGCATGGTGCGAACTGCGAAGCGGGGTCCGCCCAAATAGCGCCAGCCAATAATAAAAAGCGGGATATTGCCCAGCAAAGTGACTGCACCAATAGGCAAGTTCCACAAATAGTGCGTCACTTGAGCCAAACCGCTGATTCCCCCACTGACCAACTGGGCAGGAACGAGGAAGGTCCGCAAAGCCAGCGCCTGGAGAAAACCACCCAATATGATCAAGCCATAATCCCTCAGAGACTTCCAGCTAAAATCCAA
>DHUW01000026.1:0-2015 GCA_002409365.1 Anaerolineaceae bacterium UBA5224
AGTTGCTCTACAATCACCCTCTGTGGCTGATTTAGCTGTTCTAGAATATGGGTCAGGTTCTCTTCAAATGCGTCATCTGGCAAAACTGTTTCATTTGTAATACCCCGCAACCGTAAATCTACCCGGATTAGAAATCCTGAGACCCTCGCTAAGCTTAGGTAGGTATCCGGTTGGCTCGCAACAGTCTCCAGATACGCGTTGGGGCTCGGCATCTGGGCTGTTGCCGTTGCGTCCGGTGACCAATTTCCAAAAAGATTTTCAGTCGGGTAAGCGGTATTAATTTCAGCGATTCGCCATCCATCTTTCGTATGAGACAGAATCAGGTAATTAAAATACAATTTACCATTTTCAATTGCGAGCAATGAATCTTGCGTTTGCCATGCTCTCGCCTGACGTACGAACACCAAATTACCATTCTTGATATCCACGTTGTTCAATCTAACCAGAGAATCAGGTTCGAGCGAAAGTGGGTATAAGGCATCCAGTTCAAAGCGAGATATCCAACCCGCGTCCCTTGTATATCCTTCCATATTCAAATGTTCAGCAATGGTACAGCAAAGGAGTGAAGAAGCCTCCTGAGGTGATCCGTAATGCTGCAACGCTTCATATTTACCGATCAACGCCGAGCCTTCAAAGAGGTCTCTTATATCCATCTGGTCAATAAAAATCCTTGGGTCGGTGGGAATCGCTTCTGGATTATTCACTTGGGTTTGATCAATCAATGTTATGTCCGTGGAGTTGATTGGCGCAATCGGCTGACATGAAACAAGGGCAAAAATAAGCAAAATAATAATCAATTTCTTGCGTATCATTTTGCTACACTCTTTCTGTAAGTTAGAGATCCTTTCTGAAAATTATGTATAAAGATATAATTTTGTTGGTACATTGGGTTGTTTAATTGGATATCTAGGTCATACCCAGAAGGAAATGACCCATTATGGGGAGTTGACTGACTGGCTAATGCGGTAGATGTAAGCAAAGAATATACTACCAAAACCAGTAATAAACCTGACAAGATCCACCTCACTATTTTTCTCCTATTCCTGATTATAAGACAAGATTTTTTCTTAGCTGCGATTGACGATTTCTTCCTTCTCTCTTTTGCAGCTTGGTGACAAGTATTCAATCCTCCTGATGATTAACCTGAAATCCTAGAGGTCAGCTAATGTCCAGTAGATCGCCAATAATTAATATACTAATATATGCCTCCTTTGCGATTAAACACTTGACTACGCTTATATAAAAAGCATACAAAATCGGACATTAAATTGGCATTAAATCAATCGCTGACCTTTAAGCAAAGATGCATTGAGATAATATTGAGGCAAATCTGAATTAACTCCAAGATGAATTAAGAAGCCGTTGCTGAATTTTTCAATTACAGTTCTAATGATCCTCACTTCCAACTTTTCGACCAGTGGCTGTGGCTCAGGGATTATCCAACATACAAAAATTCCAAGTGGCGTCCATATTATGTATGTTTTGGAACTGATTTAACGTGGATTTAATGTTCCATCATCTAAACTATCGGTAAATGGAAAAAGGATAATTTCTGTATTGCTTGATTGATTATTTTTTCATTTGAAAAAAGATAATTTTACAAAGTATTTGGAGAAAGTATGTACCAATAGTTTATGTATTTCCTAGAATAGTTTTGAACATGAAAACTATACTAACCAAGTATTTATATAAACAAAGGAGATGCAAGATGAAAACGCTGACCAGAAGCTGCCACGATTTCACCAAAATCCAAGTAGCGAGTCATTCACCATTCGGTTCTTACAACCTTGCTTATTTTTCGCCCTCCAATTTCTTTGCATTGAATATCACAGGATACAACAACTAATGTCAACCAAACGAGTTCTCCCATTGATTATCATCGTCATTGCTCTTGTCCTTGTGGCAATCTTTCTCGTCAGAGATTCCCAAGAGCGGAAGGTTATGGCTCTTGTTGAACAATGTGGTGGTTGGATTTCATTGAAAGACCCATTTATATCCAATAGCTTTGATCATTA
>DHUW01000026.1:2303-7518 GCA_002409365.1 Anaerolineaceae bacterium UBA5224
GGAGACCATTACGAGTATCGTACGGCATACCTTCTGTTCAGAGTAGGTTCTACAGGTTTGATTGAATCGTTCTATGTCCCTGTTGGTAACGATTATGTTGAATTAGTTGAACCATTTGTGAAAGGTCCAGAAGATAACGAATTGTCAGAAACCCGGACGGGTCACATCAAACTGCGCCTTACCTCTCCCGACGAAATTCCTCCCTTGGTATATGAGAGCTCGGGTCTTCTAAAGTAAAAAATGTAAATGTTAATAGATTCTGTTGGCTTCTTACAAATCGTAGGTACGTGATAGATTTTTGTTTACCCACAGGCATGGATTTCGAATAGACTTTTTGCGGAGGAAATATGAAGCATAAAATTCGAATTCTTTCTATTAGTATAATTATATTGGCTGTGTTCAGTGTATCAACTGCGATAGCAGGTTCTTACAATCGTACAAATGCGGTCAATTATGCAGACACCTGGGCACATGATCGCAATAGTGCATACAAAAGCTATGGTTCTGGTTGTGGGTGTACCGATTGTACAAATTATGTATCACAAGCTTTATATAATGGGGGCTACCCAATGAGAACAGGAAATTGGAATGTTGACAGCTACTTTGAATGGTGGTCAAGAATTTATTTATTCGTAAAGCAAAACTCCAAAACCTGGAGTGCAACAGATTGGTTTAATACATATTTAGCGCAATTTCCAAGTGAGTTTCAATACGTTACTTCTTATACAAGTCTTTCTGGAGGTGACTTCTTTTTGCTAGACTTGACAGGAGATGGAATTCCTGACCATGCTAGATTCGTCGTTGGTAATGGATATACAAGTACAAATCAGGCGGACTATACCAATGGTTGTGGCAGCAATGAACAAATTCCACCTCAGGTATACACACTATTAATAAATCAACATTGTGTTGATCGAAAGCATGTGCTATGGAATTACAATCTCCCAAGCTCAACTGTGAGGTGGTATTACCATGTGACTTGGTAGCTGGATTGTTGTAGGCACATACGGAAGGAGAATACGATGAATATAAAATTTTCGAAAAAAATAATTATGCTGGTAGCAATTCTTTTTATCGGGGTTTTTACTTGTTTTGTCCTATTAAAGTCACCGATAAAATCATTAGCCTCCGCAGCAATTCCAAATAACGAAGACGCAAAGCTTATTCAGGAAGCTATTGAGTATAGTTACGTGTTAGAAAGCGAAGCTGCAACTACCTTTGATACCTCTAACTTTATAAAAGTTTTCGTAGATGATCAGAGAGGGGCTGAATTAAGTCAAGAGCAACTTGTATTTATGCAAAAAGTCACGAATCAACCCAACACCAGGTATTTTGGGTATCTGACTTACAAAACGGCCTATTACAATTGGTGGGCATATGGAGCAATCCAAATGGAGGAACTACAATCAAAGGCAATAAATGAAAATCGGCCAATTACAAAAGAAGATATACAAAAAATCATCGAAGCAAGTGCTGGATTAATCCCACCGTCAAGGTCTGAGGGTGATGAGGACAAGCCTTTGATAAGATTCCATAGTCTGACAATCAGTGGAGATGTCGCAACTGTTACCTATGATGATGGACCACGTACAAATGAGTCAACACTAGTGAAAATCGAGGGATCTTGGTATATTGCAGGGAATACAATATTGTCTTTACACCTTTAATATCGGCTTAAAAGTAGGTAGCCTGTCAGGGTAGGGGAAGTAATCCTAACGAGTTACCTTATCTGAGAGGAGGCGGTGTCTCTGATGTTGTTGCCATATGTTCGGTCTCTCGCTTGGGAATATTACCCGTCCTGTCACCCAGGTTACATTTTGGAAGATAGACCTCACCAAAAAGGTCTCTTTAACAATTGTTCTTTAAAAAACATTCCTAGAAGGCTATCCAAAGCTGAACTTAGCTAGGTTTCTCTAATTAATCTTAGGTTGAGGTTAACAATTTGAGAAGCAAAAAGGTTTATGCCATTCAGGGACTTCTAGCTATCTGATGTATCGGTCAATAGGAACAGGTGTCCTTAGGGTTGTTGATACCGACGGAAAAAAATGGAAGTAAATACTTATATCAAAGTGATTATCAGGGGCCTGCGCCAGAAGGACCCTGTGCGTTAAACTAATATGACTTAAACGATCAGAAGGAGATATGTTGAATAAAAAGAAAATTTACACACTTATTGAAACTTCGTTACTTATCATATTCTTGGTAACGGGGTGTGTTTCGCAAAACTCGACAAAAAATATTCCTGATCAAAGCGAAGAAACAAAAATAGTAGCATATGCTTTGTACCCAGAGCCAGTCCTTGGGATTGTTATTGATAGCGATGGAAAAATCCTGCATGTTGAACCTGGAAGCGCCGCGGAGAGAGCCGGCCTTGTCTCCGGCGACATCCTGATCAGCATAGATAGCATTTCAGTTAACTCAGAAAGGGATAAAGTTCGGGACTTGATCCGGTCAAACACAGAAGAAATGAAGATGGAAATCCAATACCAAAGAGGAGAAAACGTTATTGTTACTCAGATCACGCCCTCTCAGAAAATACAACAGTCTGATGACCAGGCACCCAAGCTTACACCGACACCAGTATTGCCTCCTGAAGATTATCTTTAATTGATAAGCCTTCCGGCATTACAACCGGAAGGCTTGGCATTTACAAAACAATATAGCTTTAGCTTATCTCTACCTCCTTTAGGTTTGCTCTACTCTCCAGACGCTCATCGGTATCGGCTTTTCCAGCTCGAAGCCGATCACGGATAGATTGTTTCTCTGTAACACAATCCCGCTTGTCCAGGTGGTGGGTCACCTGAACCCGGCTGTCCTGATCATCAATGTCCGCCCGTTCCGGGGAACCGTCATGGTCGAGATCCTTATCAGCAACTTTCTCAGGACTGTAGCTGGATAGTTGGGGAAACTCAAGCACTTGAGGATTAGAGCTGAGGTTCATTTGCAGCCTGCTCTCTTGCACGTAAGCGACGACATCCGCATAGTAAGCCGTGAGTGCCTCGCGTTTTTCTTCTGCAACCGTGGGTAAACTTGCCTGGTAATTTTCTGTACGCTCCTGGACGAAGGTGAGGGCTTGGTGCTGTTGAAAATAAGGCAAAACTTCATCCCGGACGCTTTGTAAGGCGTTCTGATCAACAGAAAACTCCGTTTCTCCCAAGGCCTTGAGTGCCTTTTGCCTGGAGCGGTCTGAGAGCGCGCTTTCTAGCTGAGCTTGCATGTGGTGAGAGAGCGTTCCTTCTCCTGCACCAATTTCCTGCCTGCCGGAGTAAATTTCCGGAATGCCTTCCTTGATGTATTCGATGCGGAAATCAGTGCTGTAGGTGAGAGGTCCGGCATAGTCGGAGCGTTGCCGGTCAATCGCCTGGCGTTGATCGAGCCTTTCCATCAGGCGGCTGGCTTGTGAGAGCGGCATGCTCATCCCATCCGGGATCTCTGCATGGCGACTGTGGCTGAAAGTCACCAGCGGCTCACTGATCCGCAAGCTCTGTAACTTTTCCTCGGCTTCCTGGGTCAGCAGGGTGGCTGTGACTCCATCTCGACCAGCCTCACTCAATGAGAGGTCTTTGGCTGCATCCAGCATCAGGTCCGGTTCAGAAAGCAAACCAGTAGATACGGGCTGCTGCATGGCATCCTGAAGCTGATACTGCACTTCAGATCCTTCCCGCAGGAGGGAGAGCGTTTCTCCGTTTGCGAGCACGTAGGTGGCTGAAGGCTCCTGGATTTCGCCGATCTGCTGCAAAAGCTTTGCTGCCTTGGTAGTATAGGGACTGGCATCCTCCCGAACAATACCTTCCAGCCAGGGTCGAATAGCCTCAGCATTCCTAAGTTCGTTGTTTTCGAGGCTGAGTTCACCCTGAGGGAGCGGTTCAAACGAATAATCCTGTAGTGCTTCAGCCAAGGCAGCCACCTTGCTGTTAACCGCCTTGACCGCCGTCTCTCTTGTTCTAGGGACTTCCTGATCGCGCTGGTTTTGCAGGCTCAGCAGTTTGTCGTCAATAGAAGTGATCAGATTGGACGCGGTATCCCGGATAGTTTGCAGGGAGGCTTTAAGTTCAGAGAGTTCCTTGCCACTGCTCCATCCGGCAAGATAACCAAAGCTGTTATCCGCGGTTTCAATCCCATAATACTGGCAGACGGCATAGGCAATACTTTCTGCCTCAACCTCCTGCGTGCGCTGATCCTTCTCTATTTCTGTTCCTTTGGACCCCCTTTGTTGGGGATCACGGTCATGCAGCTTGGCATGTGAGATCTCATGGATGGCGGTTGCCAGGGTCTGAATCTCACTCATGCCTTGGCGCAAAGCAATTATCTTGTCCTTCAGATGGTAATAGCCATCCTTGCCTGCTTTCATTGCCTTGAACTCGATCGGCACCGGTGAGACCGCTTGCAAGGATTCAAACAGCAGATCATAATCCCGTACGTTACCTTCCAGTTCTTTGGCCAGGGTGGGCAGCTCCCTGCCTTCGGTTTGTGAGACATCAAAAACCGGGACTACCCGAAAGCGCTTCACAGTTACTTCCTGTTCTTCCAAAACCGGATTGCCGTGACTATCCAGAACAGGTTTTTTGGAGATTGGGTCGATTTTTTCTTTTTCAACCAGGCGTTTTTCCTCAACAGGAGCGATAATGCGAATGGCCTTCTCGCCTTTAAGGACGTTGCGTTCAAACCTCTTTTGCCAAGCATGATAGCCGGCAACCAGTGAGGCTTCCGGGTTTTGCATCGCAATCAAAACTGTGTTGTTTAGGCTGTAGCGATGGAAGCGGGACATCACCTTGAGGTAATCTTCATACTTACCGCTGCTGAAGATTTCCTGGATGCCTTCTTCCAATTTTGCGGTAATCTCATCTAGGGCTTTGTCCTTGTCCTCGACATCCATTGTCTTTTCAGCGAGACTGAGTCCTGCGTCATAATGAGTGTTTTGTTCCAGAATGCCATGTGCCCGGAACGAATAGACCGCATCTCGATTGAGACCGGTAATGATAATGTGATCAACCACAGGAATCCCAAGCATTTCACCTGCCTCCTTGAGGGCTTTGGTTGCCGCCAGGTCCTCATCACTGGGTGTCAGCTCTCCTGAAGGATGATTGTGACAAAGCAAAACCGAAACAGCCTTGTTCAGGATTGCATTGCGGAAAATCTCCCTTGGGTGAATCACGGAACTGTTGATTGTCCCCACTGTGACCTGCTCATAATCGATGACTCTGTTCTTGGTATT
>DHUW01000108.1:0-6427 GCA_002409365.1 Anaerolineaceae bacterium UBA5224
CGCTCAGCTTCCTCAGCGTTTTGCAGTTCTTCAATGAAGGTGTCCAGCTCGTAGCCGTCCATCACACCAGCCAGGTTATAAGACGAGACATTGATGCGGTGATCCGTAACCCGTGACTGGGGGTAATTGTAGGTGCGGATCTTCTCTGAGCGTTCGCCTGTACCGATCTGAGAGCGGCGGGTGGCGTCCAATTCATTCTGGCGTTTTTCCATTTCCATTTCATACAGACGCGCTTTGAGCACACTCATCGCCCGGAGCTTGTTTTGCAGTTGGGAGCGTTCGTCCTGGCAGGCGACTATGATGCCAGTTGGTTTGTGATGAATACGTACAGCGGTCATGTTTTTCTGTACGTTCTGTCCGCCAGCGCCTGCCGATTTGAAGACATCAATTTCAATGTCAGACTCAGGGATTTCGATCTCAAAGTCGTCGACTTCCGCCAAAACGGCAACGGTGACGGTCGAAGTATGAATACGCCCTTGCGATTCAGTTTCAGGCACGCGCTGAACGCGGTGGACGCCGGATTCGAACTTGAAACGGGAATAGGCACCCTTGCCCTTGATGCCCAAAGTGACTTCTT
Source organism: Anaerolineaceae bacterium UBA5224 (assembly GCA_002409365.1). Taxonomy (GTDB): domain Bacteria; phylum Chloroflexota; class Anaerolineae; order Anaerolineales; family Anaerolineaceae; genus Mesolinea. Next base: position 578 of record DHUW01000108.1, read on the forward strand.
TGTAACCACCGATACCAGTTTCGTTCGCTGAGATGATCTCAGTCTTATAGTGATGAAGGTCAGCATATTTCAGGTACATTCGCAGCAGATCTGCCACGAACAAACCAGCCTCATCGCCGCCGGTGCCAGCCCGGATCTCAACAATGACGCTTCGTTCATCACGCGGGTCTTTGGGCACTAATTTTGATTTGAGCAAATCTTCCAGCTCTTCCTTGCGAGCATGCAGCTCTTCCAGCTCCATCTTCGCCAAGTCGAGCATTTCGCCTTCAGAGGCTTCAATCAGTTGCCGGGTCTCTTCAGTTTTTGCCAGGTTTTCTTTGTATTCCCGAGCAAGCGTAACGATAGGCTCCAGGTCAGAGCGTTCTTTTGAGAGTTCAGCCGCAAGCTGATAATCCTGCCCAACCTCTGCCAGGCGTTTTTCAAGATCGTCGAAATGTTCAAGAATTGATTCAAGTTTATCTAACATAGCATTTTCGTTTCCCAATAAATTCGGTAAAAGATTATATCATTCCGTGCAAGGTATTTTTGTAGGAGTAATGTCTATTATTTGTCGGATGGACCGAAGAGATGTGTTTTTGTATCTCGCAGACCGGGAAGAAGAACAACCGAAGATGTTCAATGAGAAAAAAACCACCCTCCAGCGTGTATAATCTTCTACGGAGGACGCATGCAGCTATATTTAATTCGCCACGCACAATCAACCAACAATGTCAGTTGGGATCAAAAAGACACAAACGGTTACATCCGCAGTTCCGACCCACATCTCACTGATCTGGGTGTAAAGCAAGCTCAGACATTAGGCTCTTTTATTGCTTCCCAGCCATTTTCTGTACAGCCAAATGTTGGAGAATATCGCCATCGCGTTCACATTACGCACCTTTATTCAAGCTTGATGACCAGGGCAATCCAAACCGGAACGATCCTTTCTGATGCGCTTGGTATTCCCCTCTATGGTCTGCCGGAAGTGCACGAGATTGGGGGCATTTACCTGGAGACAGAAGAGAATGGCAATTCCTCCATCAGTATTGAGCATGGTGTTACACCAGCCTATCTGCGAGAGCATTTCCCTGCCTTGCGCCTGCATCAACCAATTGAAGAGCGAGGTTGGTGGCAGGGGGGCATGGAGCCAATTGATTCTCCTTTGATCAGGGCTCACGCAGTTTTGGACCTCTTAAGAGAACGCCATCTTCCATCAAATGACCGTGTAGCCATAGTGACTCATGGGGGTTTCTTCAATTCGTTGATTCGGCTAATTTTCAATATCCGCACTGACGAACCCGACAACCGCAATTTACCCACCTGGTTCTCTCTTTGTAATTGTGCCATCAGCCGCATCGATTTTGTAGATGATAGAGCAATTTGGGTTTACCATAACCGCACAACTTTTATGGACGATGATTTGGTGACCTGTTAGGATTCAAATGAGTATTGTGATCGAGATTTTGGTTATTTTTTTATTGATCCTGTTGAACGGCATGTTTTCGATGTTCGAACTGGCGATGGTTTCGTCAAAAAAACCAAAGCTTGAACAAGCGAAGGCTGAGGGTGATATTAAGGCTGCCAAAGCGCTCGAACTCCTGGAAAAACCTAATAAATTCCTCTCAACCGTCCAAATAGGTATCTCCCTGATCAGCATCCTCTCCGGTGCATTCGGTGGTGCCAATATAGCCATGAATATGAGCAACTGGCTGGTGAGACAGGGGATGAATGCGGGGCTTGCAGACGCTCTTTCCCTGACAATCGTGGTCCTGTTTATTACCTTTTTCTCGATCGTGATCGGTGAATTGATACCCAAGCGTATCGCTCTAAATGATCCCGAAGGAGTTGCCCGGAGTTTGTCAGGTTTTATGAGCGTGGTCTCCAACCTGAGCAATCCATTAATCAAACTACTGGATTGGTCCACAGAATTAGGTATCAAAATTCTTGGTATCAAGCCCAGTAATGAACCTACGGTATCAGAAGAGGAGATCAGGCTCATGATCGCTGAAGGACGCTCCACAGGCGTGTTTAACCAGGCTGAGCAGGATTATGTGGAAGGCGTTTTCCGCTTTACTGAACGGCGGGTGGATGCCCTGATGACCCCCCGCGGCGACATCGATTGGATTGACCTGGATGATCCCCGGGAAATGATTGTACAGACCATCCGTCAAAGTAAGTTTTCCAGGCTGCCATTGGCTAAAGACAACCTCGACGAGTTTGTAGGAATGATCGACACCAAAGACCTGGTTGGGCTGGACCTGTATTCAGAGGATGTTGACTTCCAGTTGCTTGCCCATGATACGAACGTGATACCTGAAAATTCCTCGGCGTTGAATGCCTTTGAACAATTTCGGGACACTGGCGTGCATGATGCCCTGGTAATTGATGAGTATGGAAGTGTGATCGGCATGGTGACACTGTTCGATGTACTGGAATCGATCGTAGGCGATATCCCTGTGGATGAAACGGATACCGATATTGAAGTTGTCGAGATGGGTGAGGAATCCTGGTCGCTTGATGGTATGCTGCCGATTGATGAATTGAAAGAGCTTCTTCACATCGAAAACTTGCCAGAAGAAGAAAAAGCTGGCTATAACACCTTGAGCGGGCTGGTGATGTACGAATTGGGCAGTATTCCAAAGATCGGTGATTCCTTTGACATAGATGATTTTTCTTTCCATGTGACCGATATTGATGGGCTGCGTGTTGACCGTGTAGAGGTGACTCGCATTCTTCCAGAAGAGTCAAAGATTGAGAGATAAGGACGGCAAGCCTGCCTGGCAGGTCGTTTACATACTCCTCATACCAAGGAGACTAACCTGTTGTTTCCTCTGGTACAATTCATCGTATCTCTACTCAAACACTTACTCTTGAAATGCCAGTTTACGTAAACATAATCCTCATCTTTGTACTTTTCTTTTTCAATGCGATTTTCGCCATGTACGAAATTGCCATGGTGTCTGCTCGCCGCACTCGTTTGCATCAGCGGATTGAAGATGGGCAACACGGCGCTGCTGTTGCGCTCAAGCTCCAAAACGACCCCAACCAGGAATACCTTTCTGCTGTGCAGATCATGATCACACTTATCGATACCCTGGCGGGTGGCATTGGCGGCGCCATGCTGGCTGAGCCTTTGGCTGGTGTCTTGAAGCAGGTCAGTTTTCTTGCTCCTATTGCGGACACTTTGGCCTTTGTATTAGTGGTGGTGGTAATCACTTACTTTTCCATCGTACTTGGGGAGCTGATCCCAAAGCGTATTGCCGTGAGTAAATCGGAAGATGTGGTCACCCAACTATCACCTGCAATTAACGTACTGACAATCGCATTAACTCCGCTTATTCGACTCTTGAGTGCATCAACCAACCTTGGTATTAAAGTCTTTAACATTGATGTCACGAAAGAGCCCTACATCACTGAAGAAGAACTGAAAGGCTACATCCAGGAAGGCCGCCAGACTGGTGTTTTCGACGAAGCTGAGGAAGTCATGGTTGATGGCGTGTTCCGATTTAGCGAACGCAGGGTGGATGCCATCATGACACCTCATACTGAACTGGACTGGCTGGACCTGAATGATGGGCGGGAGGTAATGGTAAGGGAGATGCTCGAAAGCCCTTACTCACGCTTACCCGTTTCGGATGGTGACCTGGACCGCATCATCGGTATCGTGAGCGCCAAAGATCTGATGGGTGTAGATCTTTTTGCAGAAGATTTCGATATCCGTGATTACGCCAAGGAGCCGATGTTCTTCCCAGGTAACATGAAAGCGGTCAAGGCTTTTGAACAATTTCAGGCAACTGGTATTCACCAGGCGATTGTCATGGATGAGTATGGCGGCGTCGAGGGCATGGTTACACTTTACGATGTGCTCGAATCGATTGTTGGGGACATCCCGCAGGATGAATTTGATACAGAAGTCGAAATCGAAGAACAAAAAGATGGCTCATTGCTAATGGATGGACTGCTGCCGATTGATGTAGTGAAAGAAAAACTGAATGTTGAAATGTTGCCAGAGGAATATAAGGCAGGTTACCAAACTCTCAGCGGTTTTATCATGAACCAGATGGGAGTTATTCCAAAGGTCGGTCAGGGTTTTGAGTGGAATGGTTTTACATTCAAAGTCCTTGAAATGGACGGGCATCGCATAGAGCGCGTCCAGGTCTCAAAAAGCAACGATTAATTCACTTAAGCTGACCAGCGTGTGTAAATGGCGTGTGACAGTGCATGCCCGGCGCTTTCTTCGATAGTCACCAATTCGCCGCTTTCCAGGTTACCTTTCTTTCCAACAATTTGCTCAACAGCCTGGTGGGTCACCACCGCAGAGGCAGTAATGGCGTAAGCGGTCATGATCACAAATCTTGCATCCTTAGCTAAAATGCCCTTGGTGGCTTCGATCAATTCAGGGATGCGTTTGAAGAAATCCCAAACTTCGCCGCTGGAGCCCCGCCCAAATTTGGGTGGATCCATAACGATCCCCTGGTAGGTGCTTCCTCGTCGGGCTTCGCGTTTGACGAATTTGAGAGCATCTTCAGCGATCCAGCGAATGGGTTTGTCTTGTAGTTTTGAGAGCTTGACATTCTGATTCGCCCAGGTAATGGCATGTTTGGATGAATCAACATGCGTCACTTCTGCACCGGCAGCAGCACCAGCCAGGGTGGCTGCGCCGGAATAACCAAATAAATTCAGCATTCGAAATGGCTTTTTACTGGCTTCGATCTGAGTTCTCAGCCAGTCCCAGTGGGTTGCCTGCTCGGGGAAAACGCCTACATGCCGCGATGATGACAGCTGCAGCTGAAATTTTAAGTCTTTATAGCTGATCGTCCATGATTTGTCCATGGAGTTCAGGATCGTCCACTTGCCGCCATACTCCTGCTTCTCCTCGACCAACACCGCATTGGCTTTCTTCCATTCGCTGGAAGGCAAGCTTGTTGGCCAGATAGCCTGCGGACGGGGACGGACCAGCAAGATATTGCCAAAACGTTCCAGCGTTTTACCGTCGCCGCTATCCAACAGCTGGTAATCTTTCCAATCAGGTGAGGTGGTCAGGATGATGTTTTTGGGCAGGCTCATAAGTTCTCGCTAACTCTATTAGGTGTTGAAAAAAACGGAAATTAAATATATCAGAAAAGAAACCACACCCGAGACTTCAAATATCTTAAGCAAGTGCAGAGGCTGATTCGGGGCAGGATCGGGCTGGAAAGAATGTTTGACCGTTAATTGAATAGCCACCAGGAATACCCACAGGCCAATCTCCCAGAATGGTAAAGGTCTCAACAGGAAAAAGGTGACCAAACCAAAGACAAGAATGGCTGTGGCAAACATGATACGCCAAAAGGAAATTGTTTGTTGTTGACTGTTCTCTGCCCGAATTTCTTCAACCCGATACAGGAGGTAAAAACTGATCATAAACAACAACGGGAAAAGAACCTCAACCAGGTTTGTTCGTGCTGGGTTGGCGAAAACGCTGCCCAGGAAGAAAATGGCACTGTAAAGAAAATGCCGCTGGGTAAAGCCAAGCATCGGACGGTCAGAAAGGCGAATGTTGGGGTTAAAAAGGGCCAGTGTGAGCACGATTGCGCTGGATACCAGTACGATGTTCATCCGGCTCAGCATAAATGCACTGATAAGCGAAAGAATTAAAACCAGGTAAAGACCTATTCTGGCTGAGTGCAAACTCACTGTGCCCTGGGATATCGGATTTGGGTCAAAAGCAGATGGAGAAAAGGTGTCTCCAGGAGCGTTGCAGATATGCTTATAAATTTGGGCAAAACAGAAAACAGCCAGGTTGGCAGCAAGGCTCAAAGCTATTGAAAGAAAAGGAGGTGAATCTGATACCAGACTGCCCAGCAAACTGCAAAAAAGCACAAAAGGCAG
>DHUW01000108.1:6695-7997 GCA_002409365.1 Anaerolineaceae bacterium UBA5224
GTCCTTGTGTATGAGGAGGATTTCTTTATCTGTTACCAAAACGGTCAATTTTCGCTCAAATAGCCCCTGCGGAGTTAGAATTGCCGTACTTGTGAAGGAGAGAAAATGGACTTTGACTTATTTATCGATCGCAAATGTACCGAAAGCTTAAAATGGAAATGTTATCCTGAAGATGTTCTGCCTCTATGGGTGGCTGACACCGATTTTCGTTGCCCACCGGCAGTGATGGAAGCCTTGCATAAGCGTGTAGATCATGGCATTTTTGGCTATGGTTTACCACCTGAAGGACTCGATCAGGTGGTGATCGATCGATTCAGACGGCTTTACAACTGGCAGGTCAGCCCTGATCAGATTGGCTACGTTCCCGGGATTGTGACCGGGTTCACTCTTGTGCTGCGGGCACTGTGCCAGAAAGGCGATGCTGTTATTTTTCAAACGCCTGCCTACCCGCCATTTATCGAATCACCAAAAGCTTCCGGGCTGATCGGGATTCAAAACCCGATGTACCTCGACGAACAGGGGATTTACCGAATCGATTTCGATCTGTTTGAGCGTCAAATTATCGACAATAAAGTCAAGATTTACATTCTCTGCAACCCTCAAAATCCAACAGGCAGGGTTTACAACAAAGAAGAATTACTCAAATTAGCCGAGATCTGCCTGCGCCACAACGTGATTATTTGTTCCGACGAAATTCATTGCGACATCATCTACGACAATAACAAACATATCCCGATCGCTTCCCTGGACCCGGAAATTTCAAAGCAAGTTGCCACATTTATGGCTCCTAGCAAAACCTATAACATCGCCGGTTTGCATGCCTCAGTCGCAGTCATCCAGGACGAAGAATTGCGAAAGTCAGTTCAAGACTACATGGCTTACCTCATCAGCAGCCCCGGTGTGCTCTCTTTGGTTGCTGCCAAGGCAGCTTATGAACACGGTGATGAATGGCTGCGGGAGCAACTTGCATATTTGCAGGGCAACCGCGATTTGATAGGAGAAGCAATCGAAACAGGCAGACTGCCTGGCGTTACCTGGAGCAAACCTCAAGGAACATTTTTGGCATGGCTGGATTGCCGGAAATTGGGAATCGAAGGTGATTTACAGGAATACTTTATGAAACACGCAAAAATCTGTCTCAATAATGGTTGTACCTTTGGCAAAGCTGGCGAAGGCTTTTTGAGGCTCAACTTTGGCTGCACAAGGACAGTCTTAAATCAGGGTCTCGACCAAGTGGCAGAGGCAATTCGGAAGATTTAGTACCGGCATATCCAGAGGTGTCGGGGAGACCTACTAAGGTCC
>DHUW01000108.1:8255-9856 GCA_002409365.1 Anaerolineaceae bacterium UBA5224
GAGCTGGCTTTTTACTTATAATAGGAATTCCCCTATTCTTCTACGACCACGACGTTGGCAGCTTGCTTTCCGCGTGGACCATCCTCGATGGTGAATTCAACATGCTGTCCTTCTTTCAGGCGTTTGTAGCCTTCCATCTGGATGGCCGAAAAATGGACGAAGACATCCTCACCATTTTCCATACCGATAAAACCGAACCCTTTTGGTGCGCTGAACCATTTGATGGTTCCTTTTGTTCTTTCTGACATTTCGTGCTCTACTTTCTGTAAAAATCAAACTACCTCAAATCAAGGCGATTTAATGTATCACTTCCTGAACTTCCCGTCAAGGTATCCAATTTTTAATCCCTATTACTTGGTAAAAACTGCAGGGATATCTACAAAATTAGCAGATTTTGTGCAGTCTTTCTTCCATGATAATGCGGAAGGTATAATTATATGAAAAGGTTATGATGTTTGATCCTACAGGTTACCGCAACAACCCTTATTACCTCAGCACCAAGCAATATCGCGACTCAGGCAATTTGTCATCCCGCATTCTGATCCACCAGAAATTCAGTACGGGACAACAAGCATGGAACGATTTTGTGCTTGAATTAGCAGCCCTTAAGCCTAATACCCGGGTGCTGGAACTGGGCTGCGGACCAGCCTCTCTATGGCGGTCTGTGCTGAATCGGTTGGGCGAAAACAATCGCATCATACTCACGGATATTTCACATGGCATGGTAAATGAGGCAGCTAACTGCCTGGCATGGGACAGACGCTTTCAATTTGTTTGCATGGATAGCATGAATGTCGCCTTTTTACCATCTGCTTTCGACCTGGTCATCGCCAACCATATGCTCTATCACGTGCCAGATGTTGCCCAGGTGCTCCAGCAGGTTGCTAAGTTGCTCGATCAGGATGGCAGGTTTATGGCCGCTACAAACGGGCCGGAACACATGGTCGATCTGGATGTTTTGCTTGAGAAATTTTCACGCAAGCTGGATAAAGGACATGCCATGTCCAGTAATTTCAACCTTTTAAATGGTGAAAAACAGCTCAGGGAGTTCTTTGCTACCATTGAACTTCATTTGTATTCAAGCGACTTGTGGGTAACGAACGCGCAGTTACTAACCAACTATGCCTATTCGACCCCGTTGGTGAAAGAACAACTGGGCGATGATGGCAAACCGGAAATGACCGCTTTCTTTCAACGTCGGATCGACCATTACGGTGGGATATCCATCCGAAAACAGACAGGTGTTTACCTGGCGAAGAACCCAGTTTAAACGTATACGATTTAGGAGAGACCTGCCATGGTCTCCCGGTCTACCTCCAAATAGATACCACCAGCGTCACAGCAGAGATCACTACGCAATAAATCGCAAAGCCATAAAAGCTATTTTTCTTGACGTAGTTCAATAACCAGCGGATCGAGAGGTAGCCGATCACTCCAGCGACCACGAACCCAACGATCAGGGTCGGTAAAAAGTCAAGGAAGAATTCCGCCCTCACCAGGTCAATAACCGAAAGCAAACCGGCTGCCAACATGATCGGGATCGAGAGCAGAAATGAGAACCGGGCGGCTGCTTCCCGGGTATAGCCCTTAATCATTCCGCC
>DHUW01000103.1:0-962 GCA_002409365.1 Anaerolineaceae bacterium UBA5224
AAGAGGCGAGTATCTCCCCGAGGCTTTTGATGCAGATGGTTTTATTCATTGCTCTGATCATTATCAGATTGAAAATACCGCCAACCGCTTCTATGCTTCCACTCCGGACCTTGTTGTACTGGAGATTGAACCGGATAGACTTATTGTTCCCCTGGTCTACGAAAACCTGGAAGGTGGCGAAATGACTTTCCCCCATATCTACGGACCTTTAACTCTGGATGCCGTTCTCTCCACCTTTAGATTTGACCGTACTGCTGATGGCAAACTGGTCCTCCCTGAATCCCAGCAGCACCCCGAACCGACGCTTTTCAGCGAACTGCCTTTTGGGGCACCCGGACGGGTCTTTCGCTCCCCCACACCCGGCAGTCACATGTTTGACCCCCAGGACCAGGTGCTGGAGCTCTATAAGGTGAATAATATCAATACTGTAGTCGTGCTAAACCCGGAGGAGGAACACCTGCGTTATTCTGGAAAAACCCTGTTGGATCGTTATAAGCAGACAGGTTTGCGTGTGATCTACGACCCTGTCCCTGATTTTTCCGCCCCTCCGGCTGGACATTGGGACAAGTCTCTCCAGGAGGCGGTTTCGGCAGTCAGAAACGGTGAAAACCTGGCGATTCATTGTCATGCCGGCGTTGGGCGCACAGGCATTTTCGCCGCGATGATGGCACACGAACTGCTCGGCACTGACGCTTATGCTTCCATTACCTGGGTTCGCAAATACATCCCTTATGCGATCGATACTGACTATCAGAAGCGTTTCGTTCGTGAGGAAATCGAACGAATGGACCGCAAATAATTTATCGTAAAACTGGCTTCCTTTGTCTATCATTGCGAGGGAGCGCATTGCCCGTGGCAATCTGCCTTCGGATGGTCGTCAACGATTAAAAAGAGCAGCCAGTGGCTGCTCTTTTCGATATCAATTGTTCTGTTTACTTGATATACAAGGTCATATCAAATGT
>DHUW01000103.1:1279-10880 GCA_002409365.1 Anaerolineaceae bacterium UBA5224
GCTGACCTTCATCGTCTGATCTTTGGCTGCCCATGCGACGAAGTTGTGGGTATAGTAGCCAGGAACAGTTGCTTTTGCAACCAGGGTGTCTTTACCCGCATCAAAACTCACTCTTTGGGGCGCCTGGATATAGAGGGATATATCTGCTGCATACGCCCCGGTGCGAACGTCGATATACCAATCACCATTTTCGCTGGCGTAATCACGATACCAGGTCCACTTTTGCGAGAAATTTACCAATTCTCTGCCTTTTTCCGTAGTAATGGCAATGTAAGCAGATGTACTGCTGGTCAAACTGACCTCAGCCAACTGGTAGGTCGTCAGTCTCACGGCATAACGCTTGGTGGTATTGGCTGGTATGGTTTCATTTACCGTGTAATTCGTTGTCCCGGCAGCAAAACTGACGCGGGTCACTCCCGAAGGTCCACTGGTGGCTGTTGCCGGAATAGGGGTAACAGGAACAACTGTTACGACCGGAATTGAGGTCGGTGGAACAGCTGTCGCTGTGTTTGTTGCAGTTGGTGGGATCTGCGTAGCAGTAGGTGGAACTACGGTTGTCGCAGATAATTGCTGGGCGAGTTTTGTCAGGGTCGCCTGTGCAAACAAAGCATCCTGAGTCTGCAGGTCACTTGGGGATGTGGTGGCAGGCATAAAACAACCCGCCAGGAATACCATGATCAGGCTCATGGTGGTTAACAAGAAAATCCTTTTTTTCATCAAGACCTCACTTTAAGCATTGAATTCTTGCTTAACACTACAGACGCTGGCAGGTAGACATTAGTTCCATCCACGCTATTGTGGAATCTGCCGGTACAAGTAGTAACCATAATGATAGATTCCAACCGCCAGACCTGCAACTATTAGTAGAGAGATAGTCCCATAGAGCAAAGCTTTTGGTCTGGCGGCATCTCTGATTCGTTCGAAAAACGCCTTAAAAGGTTTTATGAGATTCAATAATGCGTATGCCAGGTAGCCCAGGAGGGTCCCAAAGGCGTTCAACATAAGATCGTCAACATCAAAAACGCGTGCCACCAAAAACGTTTGGGCGAGTTCAATCACGATTGATAGCGACAATCCCAGCAATACCACCATCCAGACCCGATTCAGGCGCCTTTCCAACAAGGGTATGGTGAAACCAAAAGGAGAAAATATCAAAATATTACCTGCAAGATTGATCAGAACAATCTTTCGTGTGACCCCAATGTCAAATTTTGAAGCACTTTCGATCATCCTGAATATGCCTTGCAGGGGAACAAGGTTTGCCCGTTGGTTTTGTCGTTCCAGCAAGATCGTGAAAGGCTCGAAGGTATTGTAGAGCAGGAACGCAACATAAAGTATCAGCCCCCACAGAATTATTTCACGCCAGAAATAGGGTTTTCCATATTTGATTGTGCGGTAGATCCTTGATACAAACCACAAAAGCATGACGGCAAAGAACAGTAATTGATAGTCATAAGTAAAATAAATCATAAATGTCCTCAGAGCATTGTATTCGATCTTTAAAGGTTAACATTTTTACAAGTGGCATACGAAACTCTCTGTCGTATGTTATCATCTTATGAAGAGTGCTTTTTTGTGGATATTCGCAGGAGATGACAATGACTAAGACCTTAATGATATTGCGCCATGCAAAGTCAAGTTGGAAAGACAAAAACCTGAAAGATTACAACCGCCCATTAAAGAAAAAAGGCGAGGAAGCTGCAGAGTTACTTGGCAAGATCATTGCCCATGGCAAATTCCAGCCGGATATTATTCTCAGTTCCCCGGCTAAACGCACTAAAGAAACTGCAGAAATCGTCAGCAAATTTTCTGAATATAAGGGACCGGTTGATTTTGTAGATGCCTTTTACATGGGGGAGCCAGGTGATTACATTCGGTCTTTACGGCACCTCCCCGATGATGTGAACCGCGCAATGGTGGTGGGGCATAACCCCGGCCTGGAAGCCCTGATGCAGATGCTGGAAGGAACAGTGAATGCTCTCTCTACTGGGGCAATGGGGATTTTGGATTTAGAATTATCTCATTGGGGTGATTTGAACTCTTCAACCGTAGGTAAACTCGTCAAGTTTTGGGATCCAGAAGAAATGGACCTGAAGGCAATTGAGGAAAAAATGGCACAGGAAAAGAAAGACAAGAAAGATAAGAAAGACAAGAAAGAGAAAAAAGAAAAGAAAAGCAAGAAGAAGGATAAGAAGTAAAGCAGCACTTCTTCTAAAACAGGCTTTACCACCTGCCTGCTGTCGGTAAATTCTTTTTGATAAATCTCTTGATATCTTAATCAGCTTGAGTGTTAAAAACACCCGTCTTGTTTCAGGCGGGTGTTTTTTTATTAGGCTCTTCTGCTGGATACCAAGATTTTCTTATGAAAAATCGGCCCACTCGACCGATTTCCATATTTGGAGACATTCCTGCAGATCATCCGAATTGTCAATATAGAAGGAGGTCTGCAGTACGCCATAAAGAGCGGTTGTGAAAGCATGCACCGCCAGGCGCGTATGACCCGGGATGACCTCTTCCGGCTGAAGATAGGCATAACGTTGAATCTCACCGTCATTATCAACGATGCTCTCCAGTTTATCTGCTTCCACTCTACCCTTCAGGTTCGCCAGCAAAACCTGGCGCTGTTTTTCACCAGAATAAGCAAAGATCGTGGTGATCAGCGTCATTCCTTCCTTCCAGAAGACAACATGGTCGCCCTCTTTGCGGTGCTGCAAATCCTCCGGGACATCCAGGGACCATTCTTGTGACAGGTGAATTATCATGTGCCGATTATACCTTTATTGCTCGATCTTCTTCAGCTGCTTGTGCATCCATAACGACGTGCCGTTCTGATATCTGCGTACAACCAACATGGAACACGGCGCCACATCCAGGAGGTAATCGTTAAGCTTGCCAAATATCTGGTCTGGCACCAGCACCTCTTCAGCGGATCCCATGATCAGGAGATCATAATGCCCTTCAGCGCACTCCTTCAGAATTTCATCAGCTACTGATTCCGCTTTTCTGACTTTCAGAGTGACCTTGTCGGCGAACTCTCCCAACTCAGCTTCAACGATCTCATGCAGCTGCAATTCTTCGTCTTCCATGCGTTCGTCATCCGCCTCTCCAACCACCAACCGTAAGGCAACAATTTCAGCCTCACCGGGCAAGGTAATATCCCTCGCCATTACCAAGGCAAGGCGTGCATTTGGTCCACTACCCACGGGTACAAGGATGCGTTTAATTTCATCGGGAAGCCCTTTGTCGCGGAAAACTGCCACATTCCGGAGTGCCATCATGTTCACTTCTTTGAGAATGTTATGGGGATGTTCCAACTTTGCACGCTCTTCCGGTACCCCCAGTAAGACCAGGTTGATGTCTTTGTGGCGACCCAGTTCGTTGAAAATACCCTCTTCTACTCTTGATGCCGCCCTGAGCTTAGCATAGATAGGCACGTTTTCTTTAACAGCAATCGGAGTAACCTGTTCCAGCAGATGTTGTTGCAGTTGTTTCCTGTCTTTAACCAGGTTGGGAATATCCGCAGAATCCAGATTGAGCGGTGTTTTCAATACGCTAAAAAGTAAGATGCCAGTATCTTCCTGCTGGTTGACCAGTTTCGTTGCTATTTTGGTTAAGCTGCGAGCGGTCTCAGGGTTCTTAGCCGCGATCATCACCTTTCCTCCGCCTTCCTGGCTTTCCAGGCGCGACGTAAGCTCCTTCCTGGCTTTTAAGCGTTGCGCAACGAAATACCAGATACTCAGGAGCACGATCACCGCACCTAAAAACATAAGCGCCCGTACATTCGCAAAAGAAATGATCAGCACACCAGCCAGAGCTGCCAGGATAACAGTCAGGGGATAGAGCGGAACTTTGAATGGGCGCTCGATATCCGGGTACATTTTACGCAGTTTCGGCATTGCCAAAGTCGCCCAAAACAGGACGAACATATACCCCGCACTTGAAATGAAACTCAAAAAGTCGACGATGCCAACCGCGGCAACCAGCGCACTCACTACCACCACCATCAGAATTGCCATCCAGGGTGTTCGCCAATGACTGAGACGCGAAAAAGTGCGCGGCCAAACCCTGTCACGACTGAGCGAAAAAGCTTCACGGGTCGCTGAAAGCATGGCTGAATTGACTGAGGTTAAAGTGGCTACAATTCCTGCCAAGCCCATAATTGGCACACCAATGCTTGGCCAGAATCGAGCTGCAGCATCCGTCAGTGCAGTATCAGACCCTGCGAGCTGACTAAAAGGAACCGTGCCGATTGAAACCATGCTGACGCTGGAGTAGATCAAGGTAGCGATCAACAAGCTCACCAGGATCCCGATGGGGATGTTTTTGTTGGGATCCTTTACTTCCTCCGCATCATCAGCAATTACTTCAAAGCCGACGTAAGCGTTGTAGGTCAACGCGATGGCAGAAAGCATTCGCCCGATGTGAGCCCAGATGTTCTGATTTTCAAAAACCGAACGACCAGAAAGGAAGGTATCCATGTGGAAGCCGTTTGGGCTGGTGAAGCCTTTGAACACGAAAGCTGCGAAGACTGCCAGTAAAAACGCGCCTAAAAGAATCTGGAAGTTGCCAACGTTGGAAACTCCGCGTACATGCATTAAACCAACAAAAACGATCACCAGGATGGCAATGGGGATGATAGGAATGCCCGGGATAAAGATTTCCAAAGAGATAGCGAAGCCAACGGCTGATAAAGCAGCATAAAATGTGCTTGAGAGACAATCGAGCGAACCTACCAAAAACATCAGCCAGCCTTTGCCAAACGCCTCGCCCACATAGGTCATCGCGCCACCTGTAACAGGGAACGTCGTTGCCATCTCACTGTAATTAAGGGCAATGCTCAGGGTCATTATGCCCGCTAAAATCAATGCCAGCACTGTTTCTGGACCTGCCATTGAAGCAACATGCCCAGTCAGAACAAAGATCTCAGCTGCGATCGTACCTGCCGTTCCAAGCATGATCACCTGCAGCAGGTTCAATTGCCGCTTCAATTTTCGTTTTGCCATTACTTCTCCGTTCAATATCAAGAAAGTTTCTGGAATTATAGTCCAGCTTTTATCAGGGGTTTGCTGCTTTTACCCTGGATACTAATCCATCAATCAGCATTGAAAAATGGGGGTCCTATACACAAACTGACTGCAGAGATATAATTGCTTGAAACTATACTAAATTTTTTCGGGTTCGGTTTCGAGACATTATCTTAATAACCGAACCTTGTGCTTTCAAGAATTGGAGTTAAAAATGGCTGGAAAAAGAACTCTTAAGCGCCAGTTGAACTTACCACAGGTTATTATGTTAGGAACAGCCGGTACACTCGGTTCCGGCGTATTTATCTTATCCGGGCATGCCGCAGCTGTAGCTGGACCGGCTGCAATCTGGGCGGTCCTTATCGCCGGTATCCTCAGTTTCAGTATCGCACTCAACTATTGCGAATTGGCTACAACCTACCCTGAGACAGGCGGCGCAATGACCTACGTACGCGAAGCCTGGGGTAAAGGTGTAGTCTCATTTATGGTTGGCTCGATGGACTGCATTTCCAGCACCTTTTATACCGCCCTCTCAGCGGTCGGTTTCGCTTACTCCGTTTCCGTTTTCTTCCCAGGTTTGCACTCCAGCGCATTTGGGATTGGTGCAGTCGCAATTGGAGCGATTGTGCTTTTTGTCATCCTGAACATCCTCGGCGTCACCAAGGTCGGAAATCTGCAAGTGGTTATGGGCATCATACTGCTAGTAGCTTTTACCATCTACATCATTGGTGGTTTTACCATGCCCAATGGCTTCAGCACTGCAACTTTGTTGCCTACCGGGCGATTTTTTCAATCTGATAATATCGCTGTTAATGCGGGCATAATCCTCAAAACCATCGCACTGATCTATGCCATGTATGTTGGTTTTGAGGTCATCGCAGACGACGCCGAAGAAGTCAACAATCCAACCAAAAACATTCCTCTGGCAATCATGATCAGCCTTTTCCTCATTGTGGTGGTTTATACCCTGGTCATCACCGTCGCTATGGGCACATCAAGCGATATCGCCGGCTCAGAAACAGCTATTTCGGATACCATCCGCATGTTCCTGGGCACACCCGGTGCTACCATCATCGGTATTGCTGGTATGATCGGCTCATTGACCTCCATCAATTCTTCCATGCTTTCAGCAACCCGCGAGAGCTTTACACTCAGTCGTGACGGAGCCTGGCCTGGCTTCCTCTCTCATCTGAACAAAGCCAGAGTGCCTTACCTTGCTATTCTTTTCATCGGTGCCGTCTCGATCCTGGTGACAGGTGTTGGTGCTGTCGATTTCCTAAGCTACATTACTTCCGGCGGTTACTTGTTCGTACTGCTCTTATCCAACCTGTCCATGATCACCCTTCGAAGGAAGTATCCTTACCTTCACAGACCGTTCAAAGTGCCTTTCTTCCCGCTCACACCGATCATTGCCTCCCTGGTTTGTCTGATTGTCCTGCGCTATTCCGACGTTAAAGCTTTGATTTTCATGTCAGCTGTTCTGGCGGCTTTCGCAATTTATTATTACGCTCGCCTCGGTCTTACCTCCTGGCAGGAAGAACATAGACGCAGCCAGGATCCAGGTCGCTACCGTGTCCTGGTGCCCATCCAGCAGGATAGCGGCATGGAAAACGTGATCCGCATCGGAGCCAGAATTGCCAATGCTCAAAGTGATCTGAGTATGTGCCTGCTACAGGTGGTCGACCCCGAAATGGCAGAAGATGAAGATGCCAGGGCAAAACTGCAGCGATCGCGCCGATATACACTGCAAAAATTCATCAAACATGCAGTCGAACAGAATGTCCCAATGTATGCCAAGACTGTTTCCGGTGCTTCACCGGCTGCCGGTATCATCAGCGAAATGCGCAATGATAGTAATGTTCGCTTGCTGCTTTTCAAATGGCCTGTGGGCGAGACTGAACAAGCCAAGTTCGATGCGGATGTTGAACCAATCGTCCGTTCAGGGCTTGCTAATGTGGGGTTATTGTTCGATCGCGGCATTGATAAATTGGAGAATATCCTCGTGCCTGTTGGCGGCGGATTCCACTCCAAGTTCGCCATCCAATTGGCAGAAAGCCTGGCGAAAGCTGATAATGGCACTGTCGATGTGGTTCGTGTGGTGGATGAAGACCTCGACGACGAGCAATATGAGGATCAAATGGCATACCTGCAGGAGATCGTTATTGTTCAACTCGATCAAATACCAGGTAACATGAACCTTCATATCATCCGTGGAAATGACCCAGCCAAAGCCATAATTGAAGAAACCCGCCAGCGCGAATATGACCTGATCGTGATCGGCTCGTATGAAGGCGACACGCATGGTCAATATTTGTTTGGAGAACTGGTAGACCGCGTGCGTAAAGGTACATCAACTTCTGTTTTGGTAGTCCGCCAGCATGAAAGCGGTGCTGCAACCTGGCTGCGCAGGCAAATACGCGCCTCGAACCCGAGAACATAATCCTCTAAACAGATTCTTCTTGAAAGCCGGATTCGATTGTGAAATCCGGCTTTTTTGTTTTATCGCACGGAACACTTATTGACCTTGTCTTTATCAGATTATTACAATAATTGTAGCTTTACCTTTTATTTAAATTAGATTCTTTTGCACTATACGGTAGAATTATAGGCGTACCTAAAGAGGAGGATACTATGAAAAACCGAATTAAAATACTATTGACTCTGTCAATTCTTGTTTTTTTAACCACAGCCTGTTTTCCACGCCTGGTTCGCACAACCCCTGAAACCACTCCGAAGGCTCGTGTCACTGATGAAGGAGAGCTTTCACCCTTTACAGAAATCGACGTTGAAGCCGCTGGTCCGATTCTCCTGATCCAGGGTAATACTCATTCCATCAAAGTTGAGGGAACTCAAAATGCTGTTGAGAAGATCACATTTGAAGTCAGGAATGGCGTCCTGATCATCAAGCATTCCAATGACATTTGGGATTGGATCACCGATAAAGATTTCCCCTCAATCACGATCACATTCGTAGACCTGACCCGTTTCGTTTTGGAGGGCGGCACAGAACTTGTGGCAAATGATCTCAAGACCGATTCACTCACGATGGACTTACAAGGTGGTGCCAGTGTAAAAATGTCAAATTTGAATGTAAATACACTGGAATTCGATGTCCAGGGAGGCACGGATATAAAAATTGATGGTGTAGCCAAAAATCAAACTTTAGATTTTGCAGGCGGTATCAATTACAAAGCAGAAGACCTGCAAAGTGCTGATGTTAGGTTGAAAATGGAAGGCGCCGGATCAGCCACGGTTTGGGCAACTGAATCGTTGGATCTGGATTTGAGCGGCGCATATGATGTGAAGTATTATGGCAACCCAAGCGTGACCCAACGTGTGCAAGGCGTCGGAAATGTGGAGAGCCTGGGAGAAAAGTAAATTCCTTACAAAAACCATAAAAAAAAGAGAGCGAATCGCTCTCTTTTTATTCCTGATTCCAGGCTTCGAGGATCTTGTAATAAGATTCTTCCAGTGATTCAGGCAAAACGCGCGTCTTGCCGATCACAGTGATGAAATTGGCATCACCCACCCATCGTGGAATGATATGCCAGTGAAGGTGCTCTTTGATTCCTGCTCCGCCAGCTTCACCAATATTGATTCCAACATTAAACCCCTGGGGGCAGTAAAGTTTGATCAAGACCCGAATACCTTTCTGGATCAGCATCATCATCTCAGAGAGCTGATTTGGTTTCAACTCTTCAAATCGGTTGGTGTGCTCATATGGCACAACCATGATATGCCCACTGGCGTAGGGATATAAATTAAGGATAACGAAGTTATATTCACCACGATGGATGATCAGGTTATTAAAATTGTCGGGTTTCTCCAGCGCATCACAAAAGGCGCAGGGTCCATTCCTGTCGCGGTTGAAATATTCATTGCGGTCGCTGTAAATGTGATCCATGGGCTGATTTTATCTTAAGTTTTCACAAGTGGTAAAAAAATTATTATTGATTTGTATTCAATTTCGGTTTGACATTTAACCCTCGATGCATATAATATGACCATTCGGTCATATCGAGGTCAAATGCCAAAAGCTACTTTTTTTCACCTTCCTCAGCAAAAACGTGAACTCATTGAAAAGGTCGCCGTTGAGGAATTTGCCAATCACAGTCTTCAATCGGTTTCGGTCAATGCCATCGTCAATAATGCCGGTATTGCCAAAGGCTCTTTCTATCAATATTTTGAAGGCCTGAAAGATCTCCACGATCATATTCTCAAAATGATTCGGGATTGCAAACTTGAACTGATATCCTCGCTTCCACAACCCGACAATAGTCTCGATACTTTTGGCTATCTTCAGCGTCTTCTGCAGATCGATCTGGCATTTGAGCTCAAATATCCACTTCTTTCCAGGGTCGAGCGCCGCCACAACTTTGAAAACCCGGTCACTAGTTCAATCGACCCTGTGACCGGTCAGCGCCTTTCTGGCGACGGACGGTTCCACGCTTTTCTCTCGCAGGGTATTCTCCACAATGATATCGCCACATGGGTGGACACTGATCTGGCTGCGTATTTGCTTGAACTCATTTCCCGATGGCTGTCGCCTTATCTTTTGGAACGCTTGGAACAAGACA
>DHUW01000103.1:11242-16548 GCA_002409365.1 Anaerolineaceae bacterium UBA5224
CGCTATTGCCGCTGACCCAAAGTCACCGGAATATCCATAGTCTTTCCACTGCGGATCACGGTCAGAACGATTTCATCACCAACCGATGTGTTTAACACAAGGTAGCTCATCAAATCGCTAAAATCTTTGACCTCAACGCCATCGACTGCGATGATCAAATCGCCGCCCTTGGCCAAACCCTGCACAGTAGTTGGCTGGCTTCCGCCCTTGATACCAGCCTTATCAGCAGGTCCACCGGCTACCACATTGGCAACATAGGCGCCGGTTGATTGGGGAAGATCTAATTCCTGGATCATCGCTAATGACATACTCGAGAAGCTGGACAAGCCCAGATAAGGGTAGGCGTACGACCCTTTTTCGATCAGCGAGGGTACCACTCTCTTTACAGTGTTGGATGAAATTGCAAACCCGATACCCGTGTTGACTGCACCCCCGGTGACACTTGTTCCCGCAGTTTGGATTGCACGGTTCACACCAATCACTTCACCGTTCAGGTTGATCAGTGGACCACCAGAGTTGCCCGGGTTGATCAGGGCATCAGTCTGGATCGTATCGCCAGCGGAATAGAATGTTCCCGATTCTGTTTGACGCATCGAATCGAGCACACGTCCCCTGGCTGAGATGATTCCCATCGTCATTGTTCCGCTGAGACCGTAAGGGTTGCCAATTGCTACAACCGTCTGTCCCACCTTTATGGCATTGGAATCTCCCAAAGGTAACGGAACCAATTCAGACGGATCCACATCCACCTTCACAACCGCCAGGTCAGAATCCAGATCAGAGCCTATCACAGTACCAAATACCTTCAAACCTGAAGGAAAGTGAACTTCCAGTTCGGTCGCATCGCTGGCAACGTGATAGTTGGTAATGATATGACCTTCTTTATCATAAACAAAGCCTGTGCCTTGTCCTCCACCCGTGTCTGTAGTGTATTGAATAGAAACCACCCCAGGGCTGAGTGTTTCATATAAAGCTTCAAGGCTGCCGTCCAATGAAGTAAATTCAGGCACGAGGACGGTTTCAGTGCTTTGCCCCTGAATGGGTGTGGCTTCCTGTTGGGGAACTAATACCTGAGGTTCCTGTGTAATTTGACCAGTACTTTTGGTGATTCGGCAGGCTGTAAGAACTAATACAATAACCATCAGAAACGTGATGATTCGAATTGTTCGATTTCTTTTTTCCATAAATACCTCTCCTGATTTTTAAGGTTAATTAAATATAATCCTGATTCGTTAATGGTTTATAAAAAGTATAGAGTGGCAATATTTTCCAGGCTCGAGCGCTTCTCATGACCAGAAATCAGGCTTGAATTGCACATACCTCGCCTTCTTTACCAAACATCTACCTCAGATTTCTTAGTTTGCGTGTCTGAAGATGGCGATTGCATGCATGGTATAACCCTCCCGGCTAAGCTTCAATAACCCATGCTGCCAGGCAGGGCGCTTTGTAGAAGGGGGAAAAACCCCTACATCAAGTTTGATTGCAGAGGCTAAAGCTGCCTGGCGCGCTCCTGGATTGTGATTTCTTCAGGTGTCACGGCATCGATGACGATTCCATGTGGTCTGGATTTGCCAAACTTGTCTACGTAAACAAATGTGATAAAGCCATCCACAGTCGGCTCGCCCTTGACGGTTGCATTAATGTAAGCGACTAATCTCGAACGTCCGGTCAGGACGATCCGCGAATCAAACCTGACCACTTCTCCCGGCTTAACCGGACGAACAAAGGTCATTCCATGAATTTTCAGACATAAGATAAATTCCGGGGAAAGCAAGTTTGCAGCGGCGATAAAACCTGCCTCGACCAACCACTCTGCACCTCTGCCCGCAAATAAAGTGTTATGGTGGTTTAGGTCTTCACCCTTCACCAAATGATGAATTGTTAACATCTGCATTTCCATGAGTACCTCACTAATTTATTAGTTGTAAATTGTCAAAAGCGACCGTAAACCCTGTCAGGTCAAGCGTGCCTGCCAGCATCCCGACCCCTCCGCGTTGAAAGCTGGGGTCGGAAACAGTCGCCAAAATAATGCCATCCAATCCTAACACCAGTTGCTCAGATCCACATTGTGCACTTAAACGAAAAGTGCCGCCTCCTGCTATTTCCTGGGAATAACTCCAATCTACCAAAATACTTGTTTTCTCTCCATCCTGTTTCCAAATGCTGTAATATCCATCTTCGCTGATTTCAAGAGCATAATAATGCTCTTTATCCACCAACCCACAGACAAAACCGTAGTCAGCATTTCCAACAGAATTTACCACGCGTACATCAGCTTCGATTATGATCGGATCATACAAGTATTCCTGGTCAGACCAGACAAGGCTCTTAGGCTTTATGATCCTGAGGGAGTATTCGCCATTTTCATATTTTCTCTCCCCTTCTTCTGTGACGATGTCATTCCAGCCACTTTTTGGGTCCGAAAAATCATCTTCAAAGATAACCTGACCAATGGGAGTAAAACTACCGCCAATGGCATTTCCAGCGGCAATTGCTACTTCACCTGTCCTGGCAGCATTGACCAGGTCTTTCGCAAGATTGATCGGCCGCAGGTTGTCAATAAGCCCGGCTGTTGGTACGCAGCTATCATAATCATCGACGTAACCATCCCGGTTGGTGTCCACCAGGGCGTTGCAGTCAGCAATGACATCGTTCAAATCACCCGATCCAGCCAACGTGGGCACACCGATCAGCTCTCCTTCCACATTCACCGCTGAGCCACCACTATAACCGCCGGAAATCATATTGCTGGTCTGGATAACAGCATGATTGCCAGAATTCTCCTCTGAGATAATGTCCCTGATCTCTTCCCTTGTGAGAGTGAGTGTGCCTGTCTCTCCTTTGATTTCTGGGTATCCTAAAATATTGATCGAGTCACCCACATTCAATTCGTACGAATCGCTCAAGGGTACAAAGGGCAGGTTCAGTAGATCGTAATTTAACGAATTTCCGTCCAGATCCTTGTAGGGCTTGATCACTGCTAAATCAAGTGCTTCGTCTGCCTGGACGATGCTGGCATAGTAGGTCGGCACAGGCGGAGCATCTTCTGCCACAGTCAACGAGACGACCAGACTCTTCACCTGGTAAAACCGACCAGAAAGCACCAGGCTTGCATTGGTCAAAATCAGCCCGTCTGCGCTAATGATCGTGCCGGAACCAGCCCAGCCGACTGTTTCCTTATCGTTAACTTCAACGATGGCTTCAATCTGAACCACCGCTTGCCAGGGTAAGGGATTTAAAGCTGTGGGAGTGATGAGTGGTGAAGTGCCAGGCTGCCAGCCTTCAGGGTTCACACCAGCTATGTCAAGGAAAACTTCAAAAAAATATTCCTGCTCATCCGTTCGGACAATTCCTGAACCGTTTAGGGTCCCGCTCTGAATGGCTTCGAAACGGAAAAGATATTTCTTCTGCCCAGCTGGCGCGATGGTCAGATCCATTTCAATTAAACCATCGCCAATTTCATTCCTGACAAGTGTTAAGGCTGGCTCAGAACCGATGTAGCGGCTGCTGTTCATGATCTCTTTTGGCAAAACAATCCGGCTGACATGGACATTGTAAAGGCCGGGGTTCGTAAGCACCAGTTGAAGGTCAAAAATGTGTCCCTGGCTGATGTTCGTCCTTGGGATGATCAGACTCACATCCAGAATTTTTTCATTTTTCTGAGAAGTAACAAACGAGCATGCTGAGTTGAGCAATAGAATGAGACACAAAAGACTGGCAAGAAAGGTTGCTATTGAAGGACTTGTTTTTTTACTCAAGTTGATCACATTCATTTAACCTACTACGCTCGTGCAACCAGCTTCCTTTGTACTGATTGTGATGTCAGTCTATTAATAATCCTCACCCCCTCCAGTAAAACGGTGGAAGGGGTCAGGAGATGAATTTTATCAATGCTTAACGTTTGCCCAGAATTATTCCCATTTGATCGTCGGATCGATCGGCCAACCCCATTGGGCTGGGTCGCCATACCAATCTGTTGGGTTAATATTTTCAGTTTCTGCGCCGGCTTTGACCTCAACCGCGATCAAAGTATGGTCCGTACAGGCTGCTGTTAACCCGCACGGTACTGCCTCGGTGTAAGCAGCGAAGAAAGTTTTCGACGGATTGGCGATCTCATATGCCATTACCCAATATTTCGCCGGTTCCAGGTCAGTAAAGCGGTAAAAGCTCTGACCTGCCACCGTGTTTTGCCAATAATACACGCCAGTCAGGGGGTTCATGGCAACAATCCGCAGGGCGGGAATCCCTTCACTGGGGTAGGAAAGCGAGCCGGATAGGGAGCCACCTTTCACTGTGGGAGTGGCAGTGGCGGGAATCGCGGTAGGAGTGGTTGAAGTTGGTGCAACAGTTGCCGTTGGGCAGGCAGCACAGGTTGGGATCACACAGACTTCACAGGTTGCAGTTGGGCGGGCTAATTGAGTCTTTAATGCTTCAATATCGCCACCCTGGACAGTCAGCTGAACACTCAATGCTTGCTGTGTCGCCAAGGCTTCATCCTTTTGTGCAGTGCACCCGGCTGATATCAGTAAGATCAGCAACAGACTGAATAAAATCACTTTTTTCATAGTTCCTCCGTTAATCAAATTCAATTATAGTCGATAGCTTATCGCTCATAGCTGACATGTGACAAACCATTATCCCCCCCCTTAAGAGGGGGTAGGGGATGAGAACAGATCAAGAAATAATTGCAGGGGACGGCATGGCAGCCGTCCCGTTGGCTGAGGAAACGCTCATTCGGAGGAAATTAATCTCTCTACACGAACACGGGAGATCATGGCATATTTCCCCGATACCTTATTTTCGATCATGCCGATGAGAATCGCTTATACTTTAAGTATGGATTCATTCGACTTCTTCCGTCCCCCCGTCCTCACAGTCACTGCCTTGGGTGCTTACCTGCGCGAACTGCTTGAGACTGACGATATCCTGCGTGATGTCTGGGTACGGGGCGAAATTTCTAATCTGAACCAATACCGTTCTGGACATCTCTATTTCACGCTCAAAGATGCCGAAGCCCAGGTGAAATGCGTCATGTGGAAAACTTCCGCCTATCACCTCAACTTTTCTCCGCGCGATGGTCAAAGCGTTGAAATCCATGGCAGTATGAGTTATTACGCCAATTCCGGTCTGGCACAGCTTTACGTCGACAGCATGCAGCCGGTCGGTGAAGGCTTGCTCTACCAGGAGTTTCTACGCCTGAAAAATAAGTTGGAGGTTGAAGGACTTTTCGAGGAGATCCACAAACGCCCGCTCCCCAGACTGCCCAGGCACATCGGCATCATCACTTCTGCCAGTGGAGCCGCTCT
>DHUW01000103.1:16784-16963 GCA_002409365.1 Anaerolineaceae bacterium UBA5224
CAGGGTGCTGAAGCCCCATCCAGTTTATGTAAGGCATTGAATTTGCTCAACCAAATCGAAGACCTCGAACTGATCTTGCTTGCTCGCGGTGGGGGTTCGATCGAGGACTTATGGGCATTCAACGACGAGAAACTTGCCCGGGAAGTTTTCAACTCACGGGTCCCTGTTATTTCTGGAGT
>DHUW01000103.1:17260-19174 GCA_002409365.1 Anaerolineaceae bacterium UBA5224
GATAGCTACGCGCAGCAACCAACTTGACTTGATGAATATTGAACTTCGCCGGCTTTCGCCTATCCAGCGGGTCAATAATGCCATCCAGACTCTTGACTATCTGCGCGAAAAGCTTGACCGCACAATACAAGACCAGGTCAATCAGCTTTACTTCCGCTTAATAAATCTCGACTATCGTCTTGAAGCTTTAAGCCCGCTGGCTGTCCTGAAACGTGGTTTTGCGATCGTGAATGATGCCCAAACCGGGCAGCTCATTAGCCAGGCAAGCCAAGCCTATGAAAATCAACCCGTCCAGGTGCGTTTTGCTGACGGCGAAATCCCCGCCACACTTCGCCCTGGCAGCCAGGAGAAACTATGACCGAAACCCAACCAACCAGTTACGAAGCCGCTTTTGCAGCTCTGCAGGAGATCATTGCCAAACTCGAGGATGGCGAATTATCTCTCGAAGAGTCGCTCAAGCTCTACGAAGAAGGCAAGAAACTTTCCGACCAATGCAGCAAGTTGCTCGAAAAAGCGCAGCTGCGTGTCTCAACTCTTGGTGGAGTTGAAGAAGAGGATGTCCCGTTCTAGTGGGAAATCCGCTCGATTTTTTCAAGAGCCCGATCGCCATCTCAGCCATGCTGGGCTGGATTTTAGCCCAACTCATCAAGCTGCCGGTAGGTTTTTTGCGTACCAAAAAATGGGACCTGGCGCTGCTGATCAATGCCGGGGGCATGCCCTCTTCCCATTCTGCCCTCATGAGCGCGGTTACAACAGCGCTCGGTCTCAGCCTTGGCTGGGATAGCCCCCTCTTCATCCTCTCACTTTCGGTGACCGGTATCGTGATCTATGATGCCACCGGTGTGCGCCGCCAGGCTGGTTTCCACGCCGAACGCATCAACCAGATCATTCGCGCCTTTGTCTCAGAACACAAAATCGATGAGCCGCAAAGAGTAGAGCTGCTCGAAATTATCGGTCACTCTCCCACCGAAGCCGGAGTCGGAGCCCTGCTCGGAATCGTGATCGCGATCGTGGTTTGGCTGGCAATGGCGTAATACAATAACCTGGTATCCGTTCTCGAGGATTTACGGTTGAGATCATCCAAATGAGCATCACCTATAGCAGTAAGAAAGAATTTCAACCTCATCAGGTCTTTGACCTCTACGAAAGCGTGGGCTGGACTGCCTATACCAAAGATCTGCCAAAACTTCTGCGCGCACTGGAGAAAAGCCCTCTGCTGATCAGTGCCTGGGATGGGGAGGAACTGGTCGGGTTGATTCGCGCACTAACTGACGGTGAAACTATTGCATACATTCAGGACATTTTGGTCAAGCCTGCTTATCAGGGTAAAGGTATTGGCGACGAATTAATGTCCCGTCTGCTCAAAGAATTGACATGCATTCGCCAAATCGCACTGATGACCGATGCCGGAGCAGCTAACAGCCGACTCCATGCCTGGTATGAGTCACACGGCTTTACGTCTTATGAGAGTATCGGGGTATCTGGTTTCGCGATCTTCACCAATGGGGATATTGAGCCCAACCATTAAGTCAATCTTCGTATTTGCGTGATACCAAAAGCGATGTATTAAGCGTTCTCAATCCGGTCAAGGGTGCAGCAATTAGTTAAGTAGGCTTTCTCTCAACAAAATACCGGCGTCTGACAGATATTTTCCGTGACAGCCGCCGGTAAGTGCTTAGGGGCAATTTTCACAACACCAGAGGAACATTTGCTGATCTACTAGTGTGTTCCAAGAGGTGTAGATGGTATCGATATATTACTTCGCATCCTGTGCGCAGCGGAAACCTAAGTCTGCTCCGCTGTAAAATGCGAGGTCATAAGATCGGGCTGAATTCCGTAAATATGACCAGTTTCCAGAGAAGCCTCCGCCTCTAACAACGTATTGGTCACCACTTTCCGGTCCAGTCGGATTCG
>DHUW01000103.1:19408-19956 GCA_002409365.1 Anaerolineaceae bacterium UBA5224
TCCATGACGCCGTAACTGCTTGCACCTGCAGGATAACTTCCTACCGGCATCAGTCCTCCCACGCAATCAGTTGCGTTTAAGTGGTTTAGACTGTTCGCCTGGGTACAATCCGGTTTCTCGTCTCCCCAAGGGAAGACTGTCTCGCTAGCCCCACTGGCTGCCATTTCCCATTCCGCCTCTGTTGGCAGTCGTTTGCCGACAAAATTGCAGTATATTTCAGCATCAGTGTGCGTCACACCTACTACCGGATAATTTGACACTGATCCAGGATCAGGGTTCACAGCATACACGTCATCCGAAATTGATTTTTGCGCTGGGCAAATCCCTGCGTCAACACAAAGTTGGTATTGACCATTGGTAACTTCGTAGCGGTCAATCATGAAGGCATCCAGAGTGACCTCATGACGGGGGAGTTCTGAGGATCGGCAACCAAGATCTGCGTTATTCGCTTCATCACAACCCATCCAGAATGTTCCGCCCTCTATTAGCACTTGTTCGTTCGGGTCAATATTTGTTGGAAATTCTGGGGGAGCGGGATTGGTAGGGGC
>DHUW01000103.1:20209-22089 GCA_002409365.1 Anaerolineaceae bacterium UBA5224
GTTGGCTCACTTGTTTCTGTTTCAAGGACGTTAGGTGCTGCCTCGGTTGGTGAAGGCATTTCACAACCAACAAGCCCGATGGTAAGGGTGGCTATTAATAGAACAACTATGAGAACCATTCTGCCGTGCCGCATTTGGTTCTTATTAAACAGAGATGAAATACGTTTTTTCATGGATTCTAAATCTCCTGTAAAGCGGCTTGAGAAGGTGTCTGCCATGGAGGGCAAAGCTTCAGCCACTTCCAATATTGAGAGACAGTACGCTGTTCTCTGCCCCTCGTCTAGTGTCTTGGCAACCTTCTCGTCAGTTGCCATTTCAATATCCTCGTTTAAGGAAGATTCGATAATATATACCAATGGGTTGAACCAATGGAAAGATCTGCCAATCAGATAGAACAATTTAATGACAAGATCATTATTGAGAATATGGCTGTATTCATGCTGCAGGACGAACTTCAACTGCTTTGACAAGTCGTGTTCATCGGCTTGCGATAACAACTTTTGAGGTAACACTATGGCTGGGTTAAAAACCCCAATTACCATAGGGCTTTCGTCTGTCTTTACTGAATAGACTTTTACTTCCCGACCAAGTTCTTTCTGAATCCTCTCAAGCACTTTCCCATCTACTTTTTGAATTTTCTTTTTTAATTCAGTACGAAACTTGATGTAAGACCATCCCACAATTGCCAACGACGAGACAAAGCCTGTTAGCCAAATCGAGAACGCAATCTGCTCAAATGAAATGGTGGTTGTTTTGGTCACAATAGTTGGGACGACCAGGTCGGTCTCTCCTGAATCAGAAGAGAACATCTCACCGTGAGAAGGTTCAGCTGTTGTTGCATCTACAGGCTGGATCACTTTTTCCCCGGTATAGACAGGGAGCTTAGCAGTAATCTCTGTGGATAGAAGGGGATTGCGGGGAAGTTTGATCAAACTTCGTTCGCTTATGGGGTTAAATGGGATCAACATGCGCAAAATTACGATGATCCACAACGCTCGGGCTAACCTTCGGCTGTATTGTTTCGCCCAAAACTTCCTGAAAAACAGAACGGACAAGGCTAGAACCGAAAACATGAGGGTGGAAAGGAGGAGGTTTTCCATGTTAGCTCTCCTGTAATATCTCCTCAAGGTAGTCTTTCAACTCCCGAAGGTCTTGTTTGCTGAGGGCATTGTTTTGATACAATCCCGCGATGAAATTCTCAACGGAATCATCATAAAGCTTATTGATAAACGATTTGCCTTGATGATCAAGGTATTTCCGACTCACCCTTGGCGAATATAGACTGATTTTTCCAGACTTTTCACTTTGAAGATACCCCTTTTTGATGATCCTCAAGATAAAAGTACGTACAGTGGCCTCAGTCCATTCTTTCTCTCTCACCAAATCAAAAATCTCTTCAAATCGGAGTGGTCTACCAGCATCCCAGATCTTAACCATGATTTCCAGTTCGCTTTCAGATAGATCTTTCATTTATGCCCTCGTTTCTGTTATTACAATTGTAATAATGACATTATAGAATTACATTTGTAATAATGTCAAGGGTTAACTTTAGTTTTTTGTATTCAATTTTTAGCGTGTATTGAGATCTTCAAACTGACGATCTATTGGCAGTATCTTCAGCCCTTTTGAGCCAGTTTACACTTAATTCGGAAGATGATCGATTGAAGTTCGGGCACCTTCAGCAGCCAGAGCACTACCGCATAAACAAGTAAACCGAGTGCAACCCCACCAACAAGCACAATATACTTATTGCGATCGCCAAAAACCATCATCCAGCCAAACAAAGCCAAACCCATACCAGCACTGGCGAGTAGAGCCTGCAGGCTGGTACGTAAAATTAGCCTGCCTTCCAGCCCCTTCAGCCGTTTTCGCAGTATGTG
>DHUW01000103.1:22372-23151 GCA_002409365.1 Anaerolineaceae bacterium UBA5224
CCGGTCATCGCCAGAACACCGACAATAACAGGGGTTTTTGTGTCATGCATGGCGTAGTAGGCACGGCTGAGCACCTCGACCAGGCTGTGTCCTGTCAGGCCAACTGAATACCAAAGCAGCGCCCAGGCAACCATCTGGGTAGAGTTCGCGTCGAAACTGCCGCGTTCGTACAAGACCCGGATGATCGGCACACGCAGCATAATTAGACCAATGCTTGCCGGCAGTGCCAACAGCAGCATCACGCGCATAATGCCGGAGAGGGTCTTTTTAAATTGGTCAAACTGACCTAATTCCACTTGTGCCGAAAGCGTGGGCAGAGAAGCGATGCCTGCAGATTGCGCAATGGCAGCCTGGGGCATGAGCATGATCGTGAAGGCCCAGGTGAGCGCGCTGGCAGATCCCGCGCCCAACGAGAGCCCAATAATGGTATTGGCGACAAAGTTGAGCTGCACCACGCCCGCACCGATAATGCGCGGCACCATCAGTTTCAAAACCTGCCTGACCGCAGCATCTTTAAAGCCAGCCGCCTTTTTGTAATAACGATTGGGCAAACGGAACAGGCTGGGCAACTGCAAAAGTAAATGACCCACAGCGCCAATAACGGCGCCAATCGCCAGCCGCTGCACACCCATGGATTCCGGTAAGAACAGAACACCAACAATTTGCCCTAAAGAATACATGGCAGGGGCTAAAGCCGGCCACAAAAAGATCTGGTGGGCATTCAGTGTTCCC
Organism: Anaerolineaceae bacterium UBA5224; assembly: GCA_002409365.1. Taxonomy (GTDB): domain Bacteria; phylum Chloroflexota; class Anaerolineae; order Anaerolineales; family Anaerolineaceae; genus Mesolinea. Next base: position 23,105 of record DHUW01000103.1, read on the forward strand.
ATCACCAACCCGCTGACCCCGAAGATGATCACGGTTGGCAGCATCGT
>DHUW01000103.1:23445-23755 GCA_002409365.1 Anaerolineaceae bacterium UBA5224
GCATTGATCACACCGGAAGCCAGTCGCCAGGCTTCCTGCGTCTTTTTGCGAGTGAGCATTCCAGTGAACATGGGGATGAAGGCAGAACCCAGGGCACCGCCTGCCGTAAGGTTGAAGAGCAGCTCGGTCACACGGTTGGCGGCATTATAGGCATCCAGCTCCATGCTGGTACCAAAAGCGTGTGATATTACGGATCCCCGAACAATGCCAACCAGGGTGCTGAGGATGTACGCGATCATGACAATAGAGGCAGCCCTGGCAATTTGCTGCCCGGCTGTCTTTACATCTGTCTCTGGTGGTATTGGCTGTG
>DHUW01000083.1:0-1114 GCA_002409365.1 Anaerolineaceae bacterium UBA5224
ATACACATCTATGGACAGGGATTTGGTTTATACCAGATCCCTTTTTATACTTAACGAACAGGTGAAGTAAAAAGGAGTCCAATATGAATAACCGACCGATCCATTTTGAATTACAGGCTGACGATCTTGAGCGAGCCATGAAATTTTATAGCGATGTTTTTGACTGGAAGTTCGAAGATTATGGTCAATTTACTGGAAGCCCATATTTTGGCATCATCACGGGCGAAGAAGGCACACCCGGAATCAACGGTGGCATCCAACCTCGCCCAGCTGATCGCCCCAGCCTCGAGATGGGCACCAATGCTGCCACACTCACCATGGGTGTGGATGATTACGACGCGTTCGAACAGAAAATCCTCATGGCGGGCGGGCAGGTTGCACTGCCAAAGATGGCACTGACCGGCATGGCCTGGCAAGGGTATTACCTGGACACCGAGGGTAATGTTTTTGGTATCCACCAACCAGATGAAAGTGCTGGATTATAAAGCCAACCAAGTCAAATATACATCGTCATATTTGAGAGGCACTCTTTTCCAAGATTGCGTGTATTCTGCCGTATGGTGGAGTGGGCTTAGGACGAAGTCCCGCCATAGGTGGGTGTGGATTTTTAGGAAGAATATTTCTCGTCTTCAGTAGTAAAGGGTGATGGAAATGGTACAATTCTTTTGCCGCCCTGAGCATCTAGGGTTCCGCTGCGATCATTAGTTCGCAGGGCTGGACCAAGCGTTGCAAAAGCGAAAGCGTAGCACCGGATCGGATAAAAACCGGGAGGGGTTAGGTAGGCATTCTTTGATCGTGTCGAGAAGAGGAGTGCTGCTATGTCAATTTCCCAACGAAATAAAGCCATTCTCCAAGCCTTGTTTGTGACCTTGTTATGGTCCAGTTCCTGGGTATTGATCAAATTGTCGATCGAGGAGATTCCCCCGCTCACGTTTGCCGGGTTGCGTTTTTCCATTGCCTTTTTGGTCCTCTTGCCTGGTCTGATCAAAAGGCGTGAATCCATTAAGAAGTTCAGCCGGGAAGAATGGGCTAAATTACTGTTGCTTGGTCTGATTTACTACGCCTTCACCCAGGGTGGGCAGTTTTTATCGCTGAAGTATCTTGATGCGATCAC
>DHUW01000083.1:1457-3514 GCA_002409365.1 Anaerolineaceae bacterium UBA5224
GTCGCCTCAATAATGGGGCGCTGGGTCAATCGTGAAAAAAGTCTGGACCCGATCATCGTGACCGGGATCAGCATGGGGTTTGGAGCATTTTTGATGCTGGGAAGCGGACTAAGTTTTCAGGGTTTACCACCCTTAAGCGGGAGATCCTGGCTGATATTACTCTGGTTGGCAGTGGTCAACACTGCCCTGACTTATTGGCTTTGGAATAAGAGCCTGCAGGTTTTGACCGCGATGGAATCCAGCATCATCAACAATACCATGCTGGTTCAAATCAGCCTGCTTGCCTGGCTGTTCCTTGGCGAGCGAGTGACCTGGATTGGTGCGCTCGGTTTGGCAATTGCCACTATCGGAACGGTTTTGGTGAATATCAGACCTGGCCGAAATCAATTACCTGATTGATATATGAAATTTGGTTTTCTTTTTGCATTTTTTTAGGAGTTGCTGATAGAGCAACTCGTCATTCGTAGCAATTAGATTACCCCAGGCTTTTTCATCGTGCAACTGGTGGGGGTAAGTAAAGTAACCTCTCCAGGAGTGTTGTTCGCCATAATTTACAATCGGGTGCCACTCAGATACGATCACATGATAGCCTTTTTCTACCAGGTAATCTGCCATGGAGGTAAAGGAGTAACCCAACTTTTGCGTTTTCATATCTTCAAATTCACACAAAATCATGACCGGCTGCAGACGCTCCCAGGGGACTCCCTTCAACACCATCAAGTCGAAACCTTCTGTATCAATTTTGAGAAAATCCACCCGATCCAGGTTTTGTTCATTCGAGAACTCGTCCAGGGTGGTAACGCTTACCATCAATGCCAGCTCGTGGCTGGGGTGAAATGCTGAAAGGCTGCTGATGCCGCTGGATTCTTTAGATGTATAGAAAGATGCCGAATTGGAGGTCTGGTCAGAAACTGCCCGTGGGTCAATGTGAATCGTTGGGAAGGTTTGTGTGTTTTTAAGCAATACCCTACGGTTTTCGGGGTCGGGCTCAAAGGCAAAAATTTTCCAACCAGCCTGGGCAAAAGGGGTGAGGCAGTAGCCGAAATGGGCACCAACATCAATCATAACTCTTTGAAAACCTGCGTTCGCCAAGGTTTCCAGAATAATTTCACTTTCATCTGTATTATTGAGTGCCACAATTTTTTGCCTGAAAACCTTCCACGCTGCTTGCGGACCGTCCTGCCTGACGATATTAACAACTGTACGAAATTTTTTTTGAACTCCCATCCTTAACTCCTTAAGTACCGCAATGTTCGATTATTTCAAAAGAGATCCAATAGTTAGGTGGTTTTTCAGCGTGAAAGCCGTCGTCTGCGCAGCCAGATCCATAGCGGCTGCAGCCATTTACGAATTGTGTATTTAAGGGTCATCAGTGAGATTTTCCTGCCGCCGTCACGGTAATGCACACGCAGCATCTCTGGCCAGCAGCGGTCATCTTCGGCGATCGATTTTGCACCCTCGTGCAAGCGGAAGGCTGCCCACAGTTCAGGAACATAGAGCAGTGGTGCCTGGGCTGCCAGGCGCGTCCAGAGATCGTAATCCATGGCGAAGTAAAAGCTATCGTCCAGCGGACCAACCCTGCGCCAGAGGTCTGCCCTGAAAAAGGCCGTCTGCTGGGGTACATGTACGTAACCGCGGCGTAGTTTTTTCAGGTCGGTCTGAGCAGCGGGAAACTTACCAATCACCTTTCCGTCCGCATTGATCCAATCGCAATCGGCATAGACCATGCCAACCTCGGGATGCTGCTGGAGTTGCTGCACAGCCGCACTGACAGCACCAGGGTAAAGAATATCGTCCGAATTCAACCAGGCGAGGATTTCTCCGCTGGCTCGTGCAAAACCCTGGTTGATGGCGTCAGTCTGACCTTTATCTTTCTGGCTTTGCCAGTATGCCAGGCGATGGGCGTATTTTTGGATGATCTGGGGACTCTCATCGCTGGAACCGCCATCGATCACGATGTATTCGATGTTTGGGTAATCCTGCTCCAGCACAGAGAGCATGGTTTCTTCGAGGAAACGCGCCTGGTTATAGGAGGGCGTGATGATCGAGACGAGGGG
>DHUW01000083.1:3868-5315 GCA_002409365.1 Anaerolineaceae bacterium UBA5224
ATGGCTCTCCAAAACGGGACGGCTTGGCAACCGTCCCCTACATAGGTCACGTCACATTTCGTAGATATTTGGTATTTACTTTTTTGGTTTCGAATATCGATCTTTTCGTTTGCGGTCGTACCAATTTCGCGAGCGCATGAACCCAGAGGCTGAAAGCGCGGCGTATGCCATCCTTCTCAGGGTTTTGACCTGTTGGACAGGTTGATAGCGCAGCATTTGGGCGTAAGCTTTGAGGGCTTCGTTGTATCTGCCTGCTTCAACAAGATAGAATGCGTTGATCCGGTGGGCACCTGCCCAGATTTTGTTGAATATCCTGCTGCTGAGTGGATAAAAACGTTGGTCTTCGCCCAGCCAGCGGGCAAGGCGGAAAGCTTCCGCCCCGAATTCCTCAGCATGGGCAATATTTTTGGCATCTGAATGCATGCGTGCTGCCGCCCAAACTTTCCCTGGGATGTACTGGGGTTCGGCAATGGCTGCCATGCGCAGCCAGAGGTGCACGTCCAGCAGGTAGTTGTAGCTCAAATCAAGGTAACCCGCCTGTTCCAGCACTTCGCGGCGCATAAAAACCCCCGGCTGACCGATGATTTTGAAGCTCATCAGGTCTGCAAGCTTCCAGTTACCATAGCGCATCAGATTGAAAGCATTGCCATGTTCATCGATTGATTCGACATCACTGAAAACAAAACTGGCATCAGGGTTTTGCCTGAAGGCTTCCACAGCACCCGAAATTGCCCCAGGATGATACAAATCATCGGAATTCAACCAGCCGATGATCTCCCCCGTCGCTTTGGCGAAGCCTTTATTGACTCCGTCTGCCTGTCCGCGGTCCCTTTCGGAGACCCAGCCGGCAAGCCTGGGTGCATATTGCTGGATGATTTCGAGGCTGTTATCGCTTGAACCGCCATCAATCACCCAATATTCGATCTTTGGGTAGTCCTGCTCAAGCACAGAAAGGAGTGTCTGCTCGAGGAAGGCACCCTGATTGTAAGACGGTGTGATGATGGAGACTAAGGGTTGCTCAGGCATGGTTAAATTATAGTTGAAGATAAAAGACTGTCATTCTGAGCGTTAACGAAGAACATTAGCGGATTGACCTCAAGATCCTTCGAAGCAGATGCTCAGGATGACAGCATTAAAACAAGCTGTCGTAATCAACCTTTTCGAAGATGTCCAGCTTACCACCCACAGTGGCATCCACAATTTTGCGGCCACTTTCCTCATAAGCCTGGCGCGCCATGCGATAACCCAATTCAGAGGTCTCCAGGTCGGGCAATTGCCAGCGGAAGCCTTTGCCGAAATAGGCAGCTGAAAAGTGATTGGGGTCATCGCCCTGGGACTGAATGGTGGTGTTGGGTTTGCCCTTTGTCGCAAAACTGTGATCGACACCGATCAGGATCACTTCATTGAAGCCCAAATGATAAGCCAACTGCAGGCAAACATTGGTGAC
>DHUW01000083.1:5614-5985 GCA_002409365.1 Anaerolineaceae bacterium UBA5224
TTGCTGAACTCTTCAACTGACTGTTCCACCACCAGATCGTTCACGCACACCAGGATATCCGGGCAAAAACCGAGCTCATCGGCAGCCAGAAAGATGCGATTCATACCAATGCAGAAATCGCCCTTCAGTTTTGAGAGATCTGTGTTCTTCAAGGACGGCCCATTGCCAACCACGAAGCAGCGCTCACCTTTATGAGTATCTTTGAGGGCAGCCAGGCGGTGTTTTGATTCCCTGCGCCAGGGATGAAAGTTGGCAGCCGGCAGTTCCGGCAACCGGCGCAAGCCGTCATAACTGCGGCGGGCAAAATCCATGAAACGATGCTGAAAGGGTTTCGTCATATCCAATTACTCCGTGCTCAGGCGGCAGGTCGC
>DHUW01000083.1:6192-6646 GCA_002409365.1 Anaerolineaceae bacterium UBA5224
CCCATGAAGTAGATCACAGAAGCGATTTCTTCCGGTTTCGCCACCCGTCCATTGACAGTTTTGGCTGCCAGGGCAGCCATCTGGACTTCTTCGGGAAGTTCGTTTGCCCGACCACGGTGAAAACCAGCCCGTAGCATGGGGGTATCAACTGCGCCAGGCAAAACTGCATTCACACGGATGTTATCAGGAGCAAATTCGATCGCCATGGCACGGGTGAGGGCAAGTACTCCGCCCTTGCTGGCAGCATAACCAGCTATATTGGCAGAAGTCGCCACGGCATGAACCGAGGAGACGTTTACGATCGCAGCGTTTCCGGCGGCTTTCAGCAGGGGATAGCCCAGCTTGGCACTCAGAAAGACAGCCCGCAAGTTAGAGGCCATGACCGAATCCCATTCCTCAACGCTAGTTTCGATCAGAGGCTTGGTAACCTGGTAGGCAGCATTGTTTACGAGCA
>DHUW01000083.1:6937-16696 GCA_002409365.1 Anaerolineaceae bacterium UBA5224
CCAATCACGCGAAAGCCGCGCTCGTTGAAATAAGCAACGGTCGCCCGCCCAACGCCGCCAGCAGCCCCTGTTATCAATACCGTTTTAGTTTTCTGGCTCATAATTTACCTTCACTTACAATATCTGGTCGTATTTTTATGTCGACTTGGAGCTACTAAAGTTATTTTTCCATTGCCTTAAGGCTATCCACATCCCCTACCGGGATGTCCAGACCAATCAGCAGATTGCGAAGCGAATTCCAGTGGATCCGTTCCCAGAAGAATGGGCTGCTGTTAGTGTTATGTGGTGAGAGGATCACGTTGTCCATCTTCTTGAGGGGGCTGTCAGCTGGCAGCGGTTCTTCTTCGAAAACATCCAATGCCGCCCCTCTCAATCTTCCTTCCTGCAGCGCAGCGATAAGGGCTTCTTCATGCACTACCGGTCCACGGCAGGTATTGATCAAGACTGCGGTCGGTTTGACATGGCTGAGTGTTTCGGCATTCATCAGGTGGTAAGAAGTCGGGTTCAGAGAGACATTCAAACTGATGTAATCGGAGCGTTCCAGCAGATCCTCCAAACTGGTCATCTCGATGCCCTGTTCGATGATGAAATCCGGTTCGATTGCAATAATATCATTAGCCAAGATCTTCATCCCGAATGCGCGTGCCCGGCGAATAACTGCCTTGCCAATGTTGCCAACGCCAACCACACCCAGGGTGGATTCCATCAGGGTGTGTCCGGAGATTTTTTTCCACTCACCGTTCTTCATGGACTTGTCCATCCAGGGGACGTTTCTGGCAAAGGAAAGCATGTCCGCCATTACACTCTCAGATACCGGAACGGTAAAGGCGTTTGGTGTGCGGCCAATCATCATGCCATATTTTTCTGCTGCTTCAGGATCAATGGCATCCACCCCGGTACCCCATTTGGAAATCACCTTCAGGGTTCCAGCATTGGCAGCAATCACTTCAGCGGTATAGCGATCATCACCGCAGATCGTGCCTTCATATTGACCGGCAAATTGCATCAATTCATCAGCTTCAAGTCGTTCATCCACTTCCGGGATGACCACGTTCAAACCAAAAGACTCCAAAATTGGTGTAAAACGATCCATAAAAGGGATCATATAGGGTGCAGTAATTAGTACAGTTCTCATAAAAATACCTCGTTTAATTTATTTCTTCATTAAAGTTTCAGCGATGAGGAAATCGATTTCCTCGTCGATGTCGGTCGCTTCACGCGCGTCGATTTCGAACATCAGGGGGCGCTCACCCAGACGGTTACGACGATTGAGCAGTGTTTCGCGGGTGAACAGATAGAGACAGGAGTTCTCTTCATAGATTGGAGGCAGGTCCTGTGTGCGCAGGAGAATTGCCGGGTTATGGTTGACAGCTCTGCCAAGTTGATCCCAAAGACGGGTCTGCAGACGGGTGACGCTGAAAAGTGAGTCGTACTCTGGGTACAGTTCGCTTAGTTGGCGGATTGCCTTTGAAATTGTCGCGGCTTTGAGCAGCGGGTTGGTGGAATGAGTCTGCAAATACAGGTCGGCCGGTATCAAAGATGTATCGTGGACCAGAATTTCATTTGTGGGGGTGGTATCGGCACGCAATTCTTCGGGTCGTCTCAAAACCGTGACCTGGGGGTAGTTCTTGGATAAACCCTCAATGAGGGTAGGCGAATCCGTATCAACCACCACCTCAGCGATTTCAGGGCAGCTCAAAAGGGTTTCAATGATATGAGCATAGAGTGGTTTGCCGCACATGGCACGGTAGTTTTTGCCAGGTACGCGTTTGGAATCATGGCGCATGGGCACCAGGGCAACAATTCTTTCCAGTTTCATACTCTGTCCTCCTTGAGCATAAAATCGCCATTGTGAAATATGCCGTCACTGATCGTTTGCATCGTTTCTGAATGAGTTGGCAAAAGGTCCTGCCACTCAAAATCCTTCAATTTCACGTAACCTGCCCACACACCATTCGGTTCGATAAATTTCTCAAAGCTTAATGATGAGTGATAGAGCTGCCAATAAAGGAAGCGGCGGGCATTGGTTTTAAATTTTGCCGGGACATCCACATGGTCTGTCTGAAGCAATTCTTCCAATTGGGCAAAGTATGAGGGTACATCTGGCGGAAACCAGACCACTTCTGAAGCTGTGTAGCGCGCTTTTCCGGCAGAGAGTACACCAGCACCAAGGATGGAAGCTTCCATCCCGATTGTCGAATTATAGATCAGCACGAATTTCGCCATGCGGATCAGGTCGTACGAGTTGATGTATTTTTGAGGTGGGACAAAACGCAGGTTGTGGATTTTCTTGACCTGGCGGTCTTCCGCCCATTGTGCTACCGACTCTTCGCTCGCTTTGCCTGCCCGGGCTTCATCGGGGTGGGCACGAATGACAAAGAGCGTCTTGGGATGGTTTTTAACGACTTCCAAAATTTGATCAAGCCAGCTGAACATATCCTCGAAAAGCACATTGGCATGCGGTTGGCTGGTGTCAAAGATGACGTTGGTAAAAACAGGCACAACCTGTGTAAACCCCTTGGCAAACTGGATAAATTCCGGGCTCAACTGGCTCATCTCAGGCCAGAATTGGACACCCGCCATATGGAAATCACCCTTGAATCTTGCACGAAGGTAGACATCCAGCTTCTCATTCTGAGCCTGGCTCAACTGAAAATCTGCCGGGATATTCAGGTCATAGGCTGTTGCGTCGCCTTCCGTAAAATAAGCACTGAGTGGCTGCATGCCGACTTCGTGGCTGATCACGCGGATGCCGCGTCGTCGGGCGAGCCAACGGGCAGTTGCCTCTGGGTACTGCAGACCGTTAAAAACTACTACGGTCTCCGGGTCGGTCTCATCGAGCAGTTTTTCAAATTGCCCTGCCAGGGACCAGGCAGATTTCAGGTAATTTTTATACAGACCGCGGGTGTATTGATCATCCAGCAGGTGGTGCCGGCGCAAGATCCAGCGGATCGAAGGCAACACCAATGCTCCCAGCGGAATCCCCTGGTATTCAAAAGCCATCAGTTGAACTAAATTCAATGGTGCGAGTGCTTCTTCCAAAGCCGGGTCGGGTTGGAATGTAAACTTGCTCACTGGGCTATTGGAAAAAGTGGCATCAGACTGTTTCATACAGTCTGCACATGGCGGAGCAGCATTGGGATCTTTGCGATTGGTTCCAAGCACGCAGGGATTCAGACCAGCAGAACAAACAAAATGAACAACTGGTACGCCCTGCAAAGTAAGTGACCAGGAACTGAGAATCGCGAAGGCAGCATTCAGGCTCAAGTCATCCAGGCGCGTGGAAGCGTCAAAGAATAGGATCGGCTTCCGATCCGGTGTTGGGGTATGCTCACGGACATCACGCGACATCGCTCGCAAGTCGGAATGGCTCCTGCGGCGGGTTGCTTTCCGCTTCGCCCAGCCTTTCAGCCGGCTGAGAGTGCTTTTTTGCTCCATCTTACTGGCTAATCCGTCTTAACTTCTTGAGCGAGGATTGCTCGCTGTCATAGACTTTTTTGATGCCGTCGCCAAGTGCCTTTTCCGTCACGCGGATGTACTTGACCAAAGTGGCGATCCCCTGTGGTTCCACAGAGGCACTCTGGTCAGAACCCCACATGGCACGGTCGAGGGTGATATGGCGTTCCACCAGGCAGGCACCCATCGCGGAGGCAACCACGGTCGGAACCAAACCGACTTCGTGCCCGGAATAGCCAATGGGGCAATTGAAATTATCCCGCAGGGTTTGGATCATACGCAGGTTGAGTTCTTCCGGTGGGCAAGGGTAGGAGCTGGTGGTATGGCATAGCACCAGGTTTTCTTCCCCTAAGATATCCACGGCTTCCCGGATCTGCTCCATGGTGGACATGCCGGTTGAGAGGATGATCGGTTTGCCGGTAGCGTGATGCGCGCGCAGCAATTCCTTATCTGTCAGCAGAGCAGAGGGGATCTTATGGGTGGGTGGGTTAAACTTTTCCATGAACTCCAGTGAAGGTACATCCCAGGATGAAGCAAACCAATCGAGACCCAGCTCTTTGGCATAGCGATCGATCTCAGTGTATTCTTCTTCATTGAACTCGACCTTGTAGCGATAGTCTAGATACGTAATGTAGCCCCAGGGGGTGTCGCGCATCTGACTTTGTTGTGCCAGCGGCACACAGATTTCGGGTGTGCGTTTTTGGAATTTGACTGCGTCAATGCCTGCATTTTTAGCTGCAAGCATCAGGCTTTTGGCGACTTCAAGATCACCATTGTGGTTGATGCCTATCTCGCCAACGATGTAAGTGGGTTGGCCATCGCCAATAGTTCGTTCACCTAATTTGACTGTATATCTCATTGATTCCTCTATTGGGCTAAATAGCTGCCGATCAGGTGCATATCACATTGCTCAGTGCACTTGATACCGGGTGTCAGGCTAAAATGGTCATTGCGGAAACTTTGGTAGGCTTCCCCATTCCAAATATCATACAGGCTTTGTGTACGGGCATCACCCAGGATGATTTCATTGTTGAAATCTTCAACACACTGTGCACATTCCCCATTCGACTTGATGGTCATGGATGACCAGGGGAATTGGCAGAATTCCTGCCAGTGGATGGATGCGGTAGTCTGCTTGTTATCTTCATACCACATCTGATCCTGGCTCTTGAGATAAACGTAAACATCCAACCCTTCAAAAGCCTCCACCAATTTCTGATACTCTTCCTGCTGCCAGGGTTTGTTCAGGTTGATCATGGTGATCACGATAGTGGTTTTATAATTTCTTTGGGCTTTCAGCTCCAGTAATTTCAGAATATTGCGATATGCCTGGGTAAAGTTGGAAGCTTCGCCGCGCACACTCTTATGGCGCAAGTCATCAACGCTTTCGATCGAGTATTTCACATAACCAAGACCGTTCTCAAAGGTCTCGATGGTGCGATCCATATTGATATTGGCAGGGTTGCATGAAAAATAAGATTCGAGTCCCCGTTCTGTCATCCATTTTACATAGGTGGGAATGTTTTTATCCAAAAGCGGATCACCATAACCGTGTAAAACAATCACGCGAGGAATGACATAGAGGAAATAGTGATTTTCGCTCATGCCGACACGGGGCACACCATAGTAATTCTCGGCAAAATCTTGCCAGCGAGCAAGTTGTTCCTGGCTGAAAGGAGAAAGCTGGTCGATCACACTTTTGAAAAGCTCGGGGGCCATGGTTTCAACCTTTCGGGTCATCATGGTCGTACGTGGGCACATTTCGCAGCGCATATTGCAGGCGTTGGTGGTTTCGATGTTATACGCCACCGGATTGGGGCTGCGATAACTTTCAAGAATGGACTTGAGTTCCTGCTCTGAAAATTTTTCGCCAGCCTTGAGACGCTTTTTCAGGTCGCCGACCTTCATATAAAATTCAATATCGATCATTTTTATTCAGTTTCCTTCGTTTCAAAAATTAGTGGCTAACTTGGTCCAGGATCAGTTCAATTAATTCCCGGACTGCGCCTTGTCCACCAGCGTGGTTGAGCACCAAATCGGCTTGCCTGATCACTTTGGGGTTTGCATCTGCCGGGCAAACAAAATATCCGACGAAAGGCAGGACCACCAGGTCATTTAGGTCATTACCAATGTAAATGATCTCAGCCGCGTTCAGTTTTCTATCTTTGATCAGACCCTGGATAGCCAGGTCTTTTTTCATTACCGATTGAAATACTTCAATGCCCAGTTTAAGCGCCCTGGCAGTGACCACCGGATTGGACTCACGCGAGAGGATCAGGGGGTGAATTGTGGTGTTTTCTTTTAATAACCCGATGGCAAACCCATCAGACCGGCTGCTGCGTACACTTTCGTGCCCATCCTGGTCTGTGTAAACTTTGTCGTCAGTTAAAACGCCGTCAAAGTCCATAATCAGGTAACTTACCTTCCTGGGGAATGACCGCCGATTTTTAAGTGGATCCACAGCTTCGATGCGTGGATCGCCGATCAACCTCGCTGAGTTATGGAAATCTTCAACCGTGTCAATATCGACCGTATATAGCGGGTCAATCAGCAGCGGCAAGATCACATCACCCGTCAAACTATGCTTCTCCAAAATTGTCTTCGCGCGGATCGCATCGATGTGACCGGTTTGCCAATAAGTATCCGGGAGATCCTGCCTTGGTGCATTGTAAGGTTCGCGGAGCCCGGCAACCATTAAAATCGGCTCGAGCTGGCCGTCGCGGTTAATTTGCCACATCTTGAAGGGGTTTTGACCAGAAGGCACCACCCCACGGACGCAATCAGCCTCCGGGTGCGCAAGCAGTTTGCGAATGGCTTCGTCCAGCAGCCCAATCGGTCTGACCGGCGATGTTGGGCGAAGTTGAACCACGATCTCGGGTTGATAACCCTCATTCTCACGCAGCCACTGAAGGGCGTGTCCGAAAACCGGGAAGTCGGTGGTATTATCCTGGGCAAATTCGGCCGGGCGCAAGAAGGGTGTTTCCGCACCCCAGGCACGCGCCACCTCAGCAATTTCAGCGTCATCGGTTGAAACGATCACACGGGTGACCATCTCGGATTGCAAGGCAGCCGCGATGCTGTAGGCAATCAGCGGTGCGCCGGCAAAGTCACGCAGGTTTTTGCGCGGAATCCCTTTTGAGCCGCCGCGTGCTGGAATGAGCGCCAGGACTTCCGGTCGTTCTACCATGCCGTCCAACCTCCATCCACAACCAGATTGCTGCCGGTCATGTAGGAACTAGCATCGCTGCATAAAAAGAGCATGGCAGCATTCATTTCATCCAGGTTTGCCATTCGCCCCAATATAGCACGGGTGCTGTATTGCGCGTTGAATATGGCATCATGATCGTTATATACCCCACCAGGTGTCAGTGCGTTGACGCGGATGTTCTTTCCAGCATAGTAGGCAGCCAGGTATCTTGTGAAACCGAGCACGCCAGCTTTGGTAACGGAATAGTAAACCGGTTTGAACTGGCGGGTACCATCCGGGCGTTCGTAGATACGCTGATCCGGGCCTACCAGTCCATACGTGGAGGCAATGTTGACGATCACACCCTGGCCCTGCTGCAGCATCGGGATCACGGCTGCCTGGGAAGCCAGGAATATGCCTGTCAGGTTGACGTCCATTGCTTGCTGCCAGGATTGGAGCGGATAACTTTCAAATTCGTTCGCATCCTGGGTGGGAAGAGAGGCAGAGTCAAACTTTGGGTCGAGTGCGGCACTGTTGACCAGCACGTCCACACTGCCATAAGCCACGAGGGCTTGCCCGACCATGGCTTTGGTCGAATCAGGATCGGTCACATCGACCTCTACTGAATTTGTACGGAAACCCATTTCCTTAAGTTCATCGGCGGATTCCGCAGCAAGATCTCCTGAAAGATCAGCCAAAACGACATTAGCCCCAGCTTGAGCCAGGGCAAGACTGAACTGCCTGCCCAGCAAACCAGCCGCGCCAGTAACTATCGCGGTCTTGCCGGTCATGTCGAATTTTTTAATAATTGAATCTGTCATTTCTTGTTCTGCCTGTTATCCGCTTGGATTTTACCATCAGGCTACTATTATGAGGGTAGCTGGACCGAGCAACCGCTTTGAGATGAACTTTGGCGAGCCACTTCGACAATTTTTTGCACACGCTTGCCATCTGCCAACGTGCAATGGGGCAAGTCCTCACCCTGGCAAAGCCGGACAAAGTCCTTCATCTCAGCCAAAAACATATCGTTACGCTGAAATTCGTCTGGCGGGCAAACCGTCTGTATGGTTTCCAGCTCTGCGTTTTCAATGGTCGCACAACCCGATCCATTGTCCCAGCGAACACGACCTTTCTCGAAAGAGATCTCGAGTGTGTGAGAAGGTGGTCGCTGGTAGTAATCCAGGTGAATGGTTCCCAGTGAACCGGAATGGAATCTCAGGATCAACTCAACATTGTCTTCAACGTCCAGTTCCAAAGGACTTAAATTGCTCAAATTGGCTGAAAGCGATTGCACTTCACCCATCAACCAGCGCAGGTAATCAATCGGATGGGAAAGTGTATTTAATGCCCCTCCGCCCAGATCTGCCCTGGCAGCATAGGAGTGACGGTAATCTTCCCAGGGGTGCCATCCCGGCAAATATTCGCCCCAGTGTGCATGGGCTTTGAGCGGTTTACCCAGTTGATTTTCATCGATCAAGGCTTTTATTTGCTGCAGTACCGGATGATAGCGGAAGTGAAAGCCCACCAGGGCAGGTTTGCCCGTTTTGTCGAGCGTTTCCTGCAGTTCACGAATACCAAGCAGGCTGTCTGAGACCGGCTTTTCTATCAACAATGCCGCACCAGCCCTGGCGGAAGCAGTGGCAACCTCCAGGTGTAAGGCAGTCGGGTTTGAGACAATCACGCCGTCAGGTTTTTGTGCAAGCGCTTCGTCCAAATTGGTAAAGGAAGGAAAACCAATCAGATCAGTATCAGGTAAGGTAGCCTGGTGCGTGCGGTAGAACAGCAAGTCTGTCTGCCCCAACGCTTTCAGGTTGCGCAGGTGCCTGCGCCCGATCGAGCCCAATCCTGCGATCAGAAATTTCATTCGTTCCTCCTGTTTTCGTTTAATCCGCGGTAGAGCCAGTTGATCGTGCGTTGTGCCAGTTTTTGGACTAGTCTATTGTTCCAAAGTCCCGGCTTCTTTTCGGAAGCCTCACTGCTGATGGCAGCCTGGGTTTCGATGCCATCCTGCGCGGCAATCGCCTTGACTTCATCATCGATGGCATTACCAAGCAGGCGCATGGTCTGCTCGTAGGTGGTCAGGCGCAGATAGCCTTTGGCATCCATCCGGTCGTCCATCTCCACCATGCGACCCATCATCAGGTCGCTCCAACCGTCATCCAGCATCTCAGCAAGCACTTCGAGCAGGACTTTTTTGGGGGTGAGCACCTGGAAGTGGTGGGCTGATACCCAGGCTTTGACCCCCTGGTAATCCACCACAATATCCTCAATACCGGCAATTTCGCCCTGGTAACGCTCTTCGGACCGACCGGAGTTGTCCATGTATTCCTCTTCCCACTTGCGCGGGATCAGGTTGCCTCGCTGGACCTTGCCGGGATGCTCAGCTTCATAGTTTTTGACCCACTGCAGCGTGCTTTCAGAGCTCATCACGACCCGCTGCTTGATATAAAAGCCGGTAACTGCGCCAACCCTGGGGTAGGTATCGAGGATTTGCAGATGCTTCGACAGCCAACCTGGAAGATGATAGACATCATCATCCGTATACGCAATCACCTCGCCCTGGGCAAGGTTGGCGATCCGCCAGAGCGCGTTCAGCTTGCCGATATTTTGTTGGGAAAGCACCAGTGTGTCAATTTTTCCATTCAGATGCAGTTCTTTCAGGAAATCTGTCATCTCCTGGCAGGAGCCGTTATCGAAAACCAATAATTCGAACGGTTCAGGTGTGTTGGCGATGATGCTTTCCAACGTCAGTCGGGTGACATCCAGGCGGTGCTGGAAGTAGCCAGCCTGGTTGGGGGCGTATACCAGCACAGCTACGGTTACCCGTGGGGGTTCGAAACCGAGCTGTTGACCACGGGATGGATTAGTTCCCAATCGTGCCATCAGCTGCCTCCCAATCCGGATTCAGTAAGTTTGCGATCCATCTCGGCCTGTTTGACCCTCTCAATCCTGGCTTTGCGGGGGTGAAAGAGCTTGAAAAGCCTTTGGGTCAGATCGTAATTGCCAGACTTTAAAAGTGGTGCGTTTTGAAATTCACGCCAGAAACGGATCCAGGTAAACGGTATTGGCTTGAGTTTTCCATCCGCCAATTGGTGAGAGGCATCATCGAGTGTAAA
>DHUW01000040.1:0-1470 GCA_002409365.1 Anaerolineaceae bacterium UBA5224
CAGCTGGAATGCCTGCGCAATTTGGCAGGCAAAACCGAAAAGGTGATTTAATTCGTACAAAACTGAATCACTCAAGACTTGTTTCCTCATCCTGGGTTATAATTGCATTTCTATCGGAAGCAGGGATGAGGGCTTAATTGGCTCAAATAAACTATTGACTTAGCAACTGAATTGTCTTATACTCAAATATTGCGCTTAAAATGTACTGAACGCGTGGACCGCTGTATGCACCACGCTTTTATCACGTTAGGAGATGTGAATGACTGAATTGATGATGCCCAAAAATTACTCTCGCATTCCGGTCGGGCTCGAGATGCCCGATTTGATTGAAGTCCAACTGGATTCTTTCAAACGCCTGAAGTCAGAAGGTTTGGGTAGTTTATTCAACGAAATTTCTCCCATAGTTTCTTATGGCGGTGACCTGAAATTGCACTTTCCCAGTGACACCGATACAGCCAGGCAATTTGGTCTGGAATACCACTTCGATGATCCGAAGAATTCAATTGAAGAATGCCTTGAGCGGGATCTGACTTACGCTTGTCCGCTCTATGCCACTGTCCTGCTGGATGGTGCCGAAGGCAGCGATAAGATCAAGCACGAGCTCTTTTTGGGTGACTTCCCTGAAATGACCCCCAAAGGTACATTCATTATTAATGGTACCGAACGTGTGGTTGTTTCCCAGCTTATCCGTTCTCCAGGCGTTTATTTTGAAGCCGAAACCGATCGCACCACTGGCCGAAAAATGTCAACTGCCAAACTGATTCCCGATCGCGGTGCCTGGATGGAGTTTGAAACCCGGAAGAACGATTTCATTATCCTCAAGTTCAACCGTAAACGCACTGTGCCGATCACGGTATTTTTGCGTGCTTTGGCTGCGTTGCGGGAAACTGAAAACGACTTAAACATTGACCCGATCAAAAACGGAACCGATGAAGAACTCCTGGCATTGTTCCAGGATGTCGACAATAACCCCGACCACCTCTTCATCCAATCGTCCTTTGACCAGGAACCTGAATACGATCTGAGCAGCTACTCTATTGGTGAAGCGGCTTTAATTGAATTTTATAAAAAATTACGTCCAGGAGAACCCCCCCAACTGGATAATGCCAAAACCTACGTCAAGGAACAGATCTTTGATCCGCGTCATTATGACCTGGAAAAAGTAGGCCGCTATAAGTTGAATCAAAAACTGGATCTCTATATCGATTTAGATCACCGAACCATTACCGCACAGGATATCATCCAGATCGTGCGCCATATGATCGAGATCAATAACGATAAGACCCCCGCTGATGATATTGACCATTTGGGCAATCGCCGCGTGAAGACTGTTGGCGAGTTGATCCAGAATAAACTGCGTGTTGGTCTTCGCCGTATGGAACGCGTTATTAAAGAACGCATGTCCATTCGCGATCAGGGCATCAGTGTTTCACCAGTGAGCCTGGTTAACATTCGTCCCCTGGTAGCTTC
>DHUW01000040.1:1697-3055 GCA_002409365.1 Anaerolineaceae bacterium UBA5224
CCGTTGTCCGAACTGCGCCATAAACGCACTGTGTCAGCCCTTGGTCCGGGCGGTCTGCGCCGCGAGCGTGCTGGTTTTGACGTACGTGACGTTCACTTCTCGCATTACGGTCGCATTTGCCCAATCGAAACCCCTGAAGGTCCGAACATTGGTCTGATCGGTCGTTTGGCATCCTTTGCCAAGGTAAACGAATTTGGTTTCATTGAAACACCTTACCGCAAGGTCTACCGTGCTATGAAGGGTAATGACCCCAATCTGGTGAACCATTTGCTGCGCCAAAATATCGTGGATCCGGAAACCAAGGAAGTTGTTTACGAAGCTGAGACACGAGTTACGCCTGAGATGGCAGAAAAGATCAAATCTTTTGGCATCGAGGACGTGTTGGTGCGACCTTATATCAGCGACGAATATGTTTATATGAGTGCTGACGCTGAGGATAAGTACGTCATCGCCCAGGCAAATGCCCCGGTGAATGAAAACAACGAGTTCTTACGCCGCAACAGCTGCCGTTTCCATAACAAGTTTGAGATCCGCGACTATGAGTACATCGACTATATTGATGTTGCCCCGAACCAGTTTGTCGGTATCTCAGCTGCGCTGATCCCCTTCCTCGAGCATGACGATGCCAGCCGCGCCTTGATGGGCTCGAACATGCAGACCCAGGCCGTACCTCTGCTTCGACCCGAAGTGCCGATTGTTTCAACCGGTATGGAAGAAATGGCCGTGGCTGACTCTGGCCAGGTTGTTATTGCTGAAGAAGACGGCGAAGTGCTATCGGTTACCGGTGACACGCTCGTCTTGAAACAAGCCAGTGGTGACCTGAAGATCCACAAACTACGTAAATATCAACGCTCCAACCAAAGCACCTGTATCGACCAACGCCCTGCGGTGGTCAAAGGTCAAATGGTACACAAGGGCGATGTGATCGTCGACTCTTCCTCCACCCAGGATGGCAAACTGGCTCTTGGTCAAAACGTTTTGATCGCCTTTTTACCGTGGGAAGGCTTCAACTTTGAAGATGCTGTCCTGATTTCAGAGCGCCTTGTTGAAGAGGATCGCTATACCAGCGTTCATATCGAAAAATATGAAGTTGAAGCACGCGACACCAAGCTGGGTCCAGAAGAGATCACCCGTGAAATCCCGAACGTCGGTGAAGACACTATCCGCGATCTCGACGAAACCGGCATCATCCGAATCGGGGCTGAAGTCGGACCAAACGAAATTTTGGTTGGCAAGATCACCCCGAAAGGTGAAAAAGAACTCACCCCGGAAGAACGCCTGCTGCGCGCTATCTTCGGCGAGAAGTCGCGCGATGTGAAAGATACTTCACTGCGTATGCCTCACGGCGAACGTGGAAT
>DHUW01000040.1:3282-4223 GCA_002409365.1 Anaerolineaceae bacterium UBA5224
GATAAGATGGTGCGCGTCTCTGTGGCACAGCGCCGCAAGATCACTGCTGGTGACAAGATGGCTGGTCGCCATGGTAATAAAGGCTGCGTCTCAATGGTTTTGCCTGTTGAGGATATGCCATTCCTGGAAGACGGCACACCAATTGATATCATCCTCAACCCCCTGGGCATCCCTGGTCGTATGAACATCGGACAGGTCCTTGAAGCTGAGCTCGGCTGGGCTGCCAATAGCCTCGGTTTCCGTGCAGTGACACCGGTATTCGACGGTGCTACTGAAGCCGAAATCGAAGCAGAGCTTGTTCGAGCCTGGATGATCGACGAAGCCTGGCGCGTTACCGCCGAAAAGGGTGCAGAATGGCTTCAGGGTATTGAATACGACCCTGAAATGATCCGTGATGACAACGAAGTCCGGCTGCTCTACCTGGAAGACCAGCTCGCTGATTCAGAAGTTGATCTGTTTGAGATCAAGGAAAATGAAGTGCTCGCCCGTCGGGAGGCTTTGAATCTCTGGCTGAAGAGCGAAGGCTACGACCCGGCTACGATCACTGCATTCCCCGAGGAAAATATCCCCGTGTCTGAACGTGATGAGCGCGACGACAACGCCGTGAAGGCTGGACTGAAGTTGTGGGCGAAGAAGTATGGCGAAGAAATAGACAGCATGCTGGATCGCACTGAAATCGAAGTTAAAGCCCGAGAAATTATGCTGCGCACCGGAAAACCGATGCCCACCCTCGGAAAACAACTGGTTCGTGACGGCCGCACTGGTGATTTATATGACCAACCTGTCACCATCGGTAAGATGAGCATGCTGAAACTGCATCACCTGGTCGAAGACAAGGTACATGCCCGCTCGACCGGCCCATACAGCCTGGTAACCCAGCAGCCGCTGGGTGGTAAGGCTCAATTCGGTGGTCAGCGCTTTGGTGAAATGGAAGTGTGGGC
>DHUW01000040.1:4472-5626 GCA_002409365.1 Anaerolineaceae bacterium UBA5224
ACCTACGAGTCGATCGTCCAAAACAAACCGATCGAAGCTCCTGGTATCCCGGCTGCCTTCCGCGTGCTGGTCAAAGAGCTGCAATCATTGAGCCTGGCAGTGGAAGCCATCATGGATGACGGCGAGGTTGTCAAGTTTGGTAAGGATGAAGATCGTGGACATCGCCAGCGCGTCCCAACCGGCTTGATGGATCAGGGTGCCGATGTCTTTGAGAAACTGAAAGGCATCTAAATGAGCGATTTCATGCTTGACGTTTTTGCGAAAGGCGTGATAGAATAACTGCTCATTCCTGACAGGCAGGAAGAGTTCTTTATGCCTGTCGTTATATTGGCTAAAAAGGCCATCAAAAGTAAAGATGGCCTTATTTGATGAATAATTAAAGTTTATTAAAAGGTAAGTACGGAGGCAAAAACGTGCCAACAATAAACCAACTGGTTAGAAAAGGTCGCAAGACAAAAAAGCAAAAAAGCAATTCACCTGCTTTGCAATACACTTTGAATTCGGAAAAACAACGCCGAACCCGCCAGCCCAAGGGCGCACCCCAGAAGCGCGGTGTTTGCACGATCGTTCGCACGATGACCCCCAAGAAACCGAATTCAGCGCTGCGCAAAATCGCTCGTGTCCGTCTTTCCAACGGCATCGAAGTGACCGCGTACATTCCTGGTGAAGGTCACCAGTTGCAGGAGCATAGTGTCGTGCTGGTTCGCGGTGGCAGAGTAAAAGATCTGCCCGGTGTGCGTTATCACATCGTCCGCGGTACCCTGGACAGCACTGGTGTGGCTGATCGCAAACGCGCTCGTTCCAAGTACGGCGCCAAACGCGCTGCGAAATAATTTGGACGCAAAGCCGGTTAAGTTGCGGGAGACCGCCACTGGCTGAAATTGAGGAGCAATTATGTCAAGAAGATTGAAACCAGAAAAGCGAATCACTTCCCCTGATGATCGTTACAACAGCGTTCATCTACAGATGATGATCAATCGCATCATGCTAGACGGTAAGAAAAGCACTGTTACCCGCCATGTTTACAACGCGATCGAAATGGTCGCCGAAAAAACCGGCAAAGATGGTATGGAAGTTTTCGAAACCGCACTGAAGAACGTCAGCCCGATGATGGAAGTCCGCCCCCGCCGTATCGGTGGAGCGACCTACCAGGT
>DHUW01000040.1:5856-6111 GCA_002409365.1 Anaerolineaceae bacterium UBA5224
GAAAAACTGGCTGGTGAATTGATGGATGCTGCAGAAAACCAGGGAGCTTCAATCCGCCGACGTGAAGAGACGCACAAGATGGCAGAAGCCAACCGCGCGTTTTCTCACTTCCGCATGTAATTCTGGTACTTTAACAATTCAGGTTATTATGACTGACTTTCCGCTCGAGCGTTATCGAAATATTGGCATCATCGCTCATATTGATGCCGGTAAAACAACTACCACCGAGCGGATTTTGTTTTATACTGGCAAAAC
>DHUW01000040.1:6360-9937 GCA_002409365.1 Anaerolineaceae bacterium UBA5224
GCTGTAACTGCAGAGTGGAAAGATCACCGCGTTAACATTATTGATACCCCAGGACACATCGACTTCACCGCTGAAGTACAGCGTTCTTTACGCGTACTTGATGGCGGTGTTGTTGTTTTTGATTCTGTACAAGGCGTTGAACCCCAAAGTGAAACAGTCTGGCGCCAGGCAGATAAATTTGCTGTCCCCCGCATCTGTTTTGCGAACAAGCTGGATCGTGTGGGTGCTTCTTATGAACGCACCATTGATAGCATCAGGGCACGCCTGGGCGCAAACGCACTGCAGATGCAGATCCCGATTGGCGCTGAAAGTGAATTCAAAGGCATTATTAACTTGCTGGAGCAGAACGCTGTTTTTTATCCTGACAGCTCTGGTGCCACACCTGAAGTAACTGAAATTCCTGAAGAATTCAAACAAGAAGCAGCCGACCTGCGAGAAATTTTGATTGAACGCATCGCTGAGATGGATGATGTGCTGACCGTCAAATTCCTCGAAGGTGAAGAAATAACCGTTGATGAACTAAAAAAATCACTGCGCAATGCTGTGATCGCCAACCAGGCGACCCCGGTGTTTTGCGGAAGCAGCCTTAAGAATAAAGGCGTGCAATTAGTTTTGGACGCTGTGATCGATTACCTGCCTTCACCCCTCGATATCCCACCAGTGACCGCAACCCTGGTCCGGGATGACAGTGAAGTGCTTCGCCATGCAGATGACAGCGAACCTTTATCTGCATTGGTCTTCAAAATTGTGACTGACCCCTACATGGGACGCCTGGCTTATATTCGCGTCTATTCAGGGAAGATCAAACAAAACGCTACAGTGCAAAATTCTTCCAAAGATAAAAAAGAACGTGTCGGCAGGCTGCTTCGTATGTATGCTGACCGACGCGAAGATATCGAAGAATTAGGTGCTGGCGATATTGGCGCAATTTTGGGATTGAAATTCAGCTTTACCGGCGATACGCTCTCTGACCCGACCAACCCGGTCTTATTGGAAACTATCAACTTCCCTGAACCAGTCCTTTCGATCGCGATCGAACCAAAGACCAAGGCCGATCAGGACAGAATGTCGGAATCTTTGGTCAAACTGGCTGAAGAAGACCCCACTTTCCGGGTCCGCCAGGACGAAGTTACCGGTCAGACTGTGATCTCTGGCATGGGCGAACTGCACCTGGATGTATTGGTCACCCGTTTGCTGCGTGAATTTAAAGTAAAAGCCAACGTGGGCAAACCACGTGTGGCTTACCGTGAAGCAATCACCAAACCAGTGATGAACGCCGAATACCGTTACAGCAAGCAAACCGGCGGACATGGTCAGTATGCGCATGTTATCTTCAACCTCGAACCTCTCGAAAGTGGAGTCGGGTTGCAGTTTGAAAATAAGATCCGCGGTGGAGCGATTCCTAAAGAATTTATCCCGGCTGTTGAAAAAGGTTTTTACGAAGCTTGCGAAAGCGGACCTCTGGCTGGTTTCAACATGACCGATGTCAAGTTCACACTCATTGATGGCACATTCCACGAGGTCGACTCGAGCGAGATGGCATTCCGCATGGCTACCATTTTTGGTGTCCGTGAAGCTGCTGAGAAGGCTGACCCAGTGATCCTGGAGCCCATCATGCAGGTTGAAATCACCATCCCCGAAGAATACACGGGTGATATCATCGGTCAGATCAACGCTCGCGTTGGTAACATTTTGGGCATGGATGACCGTTTTGGCAACGCCAAGGCGATCCACGCCGAAGTACCACTTTCAGAGATGTTTGGCTATGCCACGGAACTCCGTTCTGCCACACAGGGCAGGGGTGTTTTCACCATGGAGTTCAAGCATTATGCGCGAGTCTCAGATGCTTATATGAAGAAAATCCTCGGTCGTTTAGGCTGAGATTTGAATAAACACATTTCGGCGAAAGCCGTGTGAAATAAAGAAAAGAACAGGAAAACAATGGCAAAACAAAAAATCAGAATCCGTTTGAAAGCATACGATCATCGTATCCTTGACCAAAGCGCAAAACGCATCGTTGAAACAGCTGAGCGTTCCGGCGCCCGTGTAGTGGGCCCTGTACCTTTACCAACCAGAGTTGAAAAATATACCATTCGTCGTTCAACCTTTATTGATAAGGATTCACAGGAACATTTTGAAATTCGCACCCACAATCGTCTGATCGATGTGCTGGAGCCCGATTCAAAGACCATTGACATGCTCATGCGCTTGAGCCTGCCCGCTGGTGTTGATATCGAGATCAAGATTTAGGTAAGTGTTCGACAGGTTGCTCTGCTTTGTTGGGAAACAAGAGCAGGGGAATCTTTACAACTCAACAAATTTACGAGTACCCGACAGGGACTCGCATTTTTGTTTTCCTGTTAACAGCGGCGGTCAAATGACCGTCGTTTTTGTTTAAGAGCAGGGAACTGGGATCAGGGAGCGGGGAGCAGGGACAGGCAACAGTGAGTAGTGAGTAGAATTGTTTTTTATTTTAAGAATTTGCTTCTCAGAATGTTTTTCGCTTTGGTCCATGATATAAGAAATAACAAAAAATAATATTTATCCAAAGGCAGTAACTGGATGACAGTTAGAAATTATCGTGATTTAGTTGTTTGGCAAAAATCCATGGATTTAGTTGAGGAAGTATATCGGTTAACCAAATTGCTACCAAAAGAAGAAATATTTGGAGTGACCAATCAACTAAGAAGGGCGGCCTTTTCAATCCCTTCAAACATTGCCGAAGGAAATGCCCGATATTCTTCGAAAGAGTATGCAAGATTCCTGTCAATTGCTAGAGGCTCAAAAGCAGAAAAAGAAACCCAACTCGAAATTTGTGTCCGCATTGGATATTTCAAAGAAGAGCAAATACTCATTGCCCTAACACTTTGCGATGAAATAGGAAAAATGCTTCACTCGATGATCCTAAAATTAAGTAATCAGTAATCGGCTTTATAGATTTGATCAAAAAAAATCTGATAACGGGGCATACAGTTTTTTCTGTTCCCAGCTCCCAGATCCCTGATCCCTACTGATATGGCCCAAATTTTTGAAATTCAGAGGGGTTGATGGGGGTGATTTCGTCTGTTTTTGGATCTAAAAGATAAAACCCGCCATCGCGGTGCAGAATGGGGATCTGCTTTTCAGTCTTGATGAAATGCTCGCGCATGTCTTCAGAAAGCCAGTAATAACTGTCATACTCGCTGGGGTGCTCAAAGAGCAGGTTGTCGTAGATATCCAGGAACTCTTTGCGGTATTGGTCACTGACCATGCCCAGGTTGCTGATCACCCAGCAGACCTCTTCAAAATCCCAGTTGTAAGTCAGACCGATCAGGCGGTCATCAGCGGTGATGTAAGGCGAGAAGGGAAACTGCCTGCAGCTGAGCGTTCGGAAATCGCGTTCACAGAAAGCGGGACCTTTGCATGCCATCAGGTCCATATAATCGGGGGTTTCAGCACGCATCTTTTCAAGGTCGATCGGGTCAGACACGCATTCGTCGCCGCGCAATTTGTGCCATAGTTGGGTGTTGTCTTTCAGATAAGTCCACTCTTCCTGTAATGCTACAGGCACTGCAACGCAGATATCGCAGCAAAACGG
>DHUW01000060.1 GCA_002409365.1 Anaerolineaceae bacterium UBA5224
GTAAACAATCATGGTCTTGACACCCCCACCCGCCCTACAAGAGACCTTCACGGGTCTCTTTTTTATTCTTTTAGAATTTCATCCATTAGCGAGGACACACAGAAGGTCACCTTTACCAAGCAACGAAAAAGACCTGTAAACTCAGGCCTTTTTTAAATCTGCTTTTTTCTTCAACTTCTGGTTTGAAATCAGAACTCAATCGTCTGAGACGCGCCTGGTCAGAGCTCCAAAATCCATCTTGATAATCCCGCTTATCAGCTGGTTTACATCCCGCAATAAATTAACGGCATCTTCCTGTGCTGCTGCTTGTTCTTTAAGCGCCTGATTTTTGTAGACCAAGTCCTGTAATGAGCGCAGCCGGATGACATCCTCCTGCGAGTAATCTGAAGTGTATTGTTGTGCACGCACTTTCATCTGCAGATGTGAAAATTCTGTCCGCAATTGGGCAGCTTGTGGGTCGGCTTCCACCTTGCGGTTTGCCTTTTTCAAACGCATAAATGGTTCGGACTGGGCAAGGTTATTTGCCAGTTTAAGGGTAACATCCAGCAATTCGCCAGGTATTTCATCCATTGGGTTGGTCATTATCTCTCCTTATCAGCAAGGGTCGGGTTGACGGCAGCGGTTGCCAAAATCCATTTCAATGGACTGTGACAGGATGTCGCCAAGTTGTTGCGCAACGGCTCGCAATTCTTGATCCGCTTTGTTAAAGGCAATCACAGAAGGCGTTTGATCGTAAGCGTCTTTCAAGTTCTGCAACTCGAGTTTGTCCTTTTCGCTCACAGTCTTCAGCTTTATCGGAATACGCAGAGAGCCAAGCTTTTGACTATAGGCTTGCGCCGCTAAGCGGGCGTCGGCGTCATCGCGCAGGTCGGCATTAGCTTGCTCATAAGCTTTATATCGCGGAATTTCCATAAACACCTGGCAAAATTTTTGTGCCGAATCCAAAACAACGGGCCTTGGCACAACTTGCTGTTCAATCAAACCTTGAGGGTTCATCGATTCATCCTTTCGATATCAGCTAATTTCAATCTGGGGTTCGATGATAATTTCGGACTTCACTGAATTGGCGATCAGGCTGTATTTTTGCGCAGACTGCAACGCCCTCAAGGCGCGCGAACGTACAAACTCTGGGTCTTCCTTCCCTGCTGAGATACGGATAACAGGCCAGAAGCGGAGATGGGTGAAGATTTCCGTCCTGTCCAGTTCAATCAGCTTGGTGCCTTCGACGCGACACTCATAGGAGAGCAAGTTTAGCTTGTAACGCTCGACTGCCCAGATGAACATCAGCATGACGCAAGTGTTTGCAGAAGCCACGAAACCATCCTCGGGAGTGAAAACGCCGGCATGTCCCTGGGCATTTGGTGGGGCAGAAAAATCCATCTCCGGTCCGTTACCCAGGACGAGATGCCCCCTGTGTTCCCCGGTCCAATTGACTGTTGTGTTAAAAACTTCAGTTTTGCTCATGATGTGTCTCGTTTTCCTGCCAGTATGCCTGGTATGCCTGGTTAATCTCCTTGGTTATGGCTGTTTCCATAGTGACTTCAATTTCGTTGTAAATTTTGACCATTTCCATAATGTCCTTCAGCACTTCCTCCGAAGGAGCCTGCTTACGCTCATAAAAGTTCTGATATATGAGAGGCAAAGCGAGCAGCGTAACTTTCTTGTCATCAATAATAAAGGTTTGGATTGGTATTCCAGAACCGCACGAGCAGGTCGCTGTCACTTCCTTCTGTATTTCAGAAGTTGACTGGGAGTGAGTGAAGGCACCTTCACGACGGCTCCAATGCCTGCCAAGCAACTCATCGACCAATCCGGCGGCCTGCTCGGCAACCGCCTCGACAGCCAGTTCGCCGGCAGTGTCAAGCTTACGCTTTCCTTCAGGCTTTGCCATGTTTTGCTGGGCAATCAGGTCCGTGATCACGATGCTCCCAGCTGGTTTGTTGGAATACTTCTCCGTAGCACGGTAGGCGCAGCGTTTATCACAGCCATCAATGGTAATCGTGGGATAAAACTTGGCAAAAGCGCGGTCACCTTCCCCACCGGCAAGAAATAGCGGCAGGCAAATGGTGGCAGTATCTTCGGGACGCATTTTTTCGAGGACCTTGAGCGCTGCCAGGCGGGAAACGGTACCTTCCGCCAGTTCTTCGCCCGAACAGGCCACAATACCAACCTTTTTCTTTGGTAGTTCAGGCATTTTCAGGTCCTTCCTGGTTCAGCGCGTCAACCGCGGCATCCACTTCTTCTGCCAACACGGAGGCCAGCTTTTGGCCACCCTCATTCAACTCTCCGATGCCCTGTGGTTTAAGGTCACGATGGCGTCGGAAACACTCTAAAACTGCTAATTCCTTCCTGACTTCCCCGCCAGACTCACGTACCATTTTGGTCGCGCAAGCCAGCTGACAACCATCAATGGTGATGGCAGGGTTCTCGGCTAAAGCAGCCAGCGCCTCTTCATCGCCAAGCACCAGAAGAGATAATGGAATTAACTGGGTTCTATCAGGCCTGTCATCCTCGGTAACCTGGTATGCAGCTACTCGGCTGACCGTTCCAAACGACTTGCCAATCCCACTGCATGGGACGATGATCACTCTCTTTGGTTCACTCATTCTTGTTAACTTCTTCCTCTGCCTGCTGCTTCATATGGGCAAAATAAGCATCCGGATCCATCAAGTTTTTAAGGTCACTCTCCCAATCTAAAGGCTCAATTTCGCACAGCCATCCCTCGCCGTAAGGGTCCTGGTTGATCGTTTCAGGTTCGGTCTCCATCAGGGGGTTGACCCGCACGATCTTGCCAGCCAGCGGACTGGGGATTGAAATGTCCACCTTAATGGTCTCGATATCGGAAGCCTCATCTCCAACCGCCAGGATGGTTCCCGTTGGTCTGACATCCGCAAAGGCAATGTCTCCACTGGACTGCTGCAAGTAATCGGAAAGTCCGATGCGTATGTGGTTCCCCTCTGCCTTCGCCCAAACCCCAAAAGAGTTATAGTAGCGGTCGGTTGGAACTTTGAATGTGAATTTGTCTACTTGTGTTTCCAAATAATCTGTCATTTAATTGCCTTCTTTAATATTCAATAGTTTGCATAACCTGCAGGCAGAAAAAAACGGATTCTGAAAGGAACCCGCCTTGTTCGATCAGACTTTTAGCCAACCAGCTATTTCAGCAGGCTCGGGAATTCTGCCGGCAGAGACCAGTTTTTCATTGATGACCAGTCCTGGTGTGGCAAGGATCGGGTATTTATGGATTTCGTTATAGTCTGTCACCTTCTCGACGACAGCCTCAACGCCCAGCATTTCGACAGCCTGATGGGCATTAGCAGCAACACGGACACAATTATTGCAGCCAGAACCAAGAACTTTGATAATTATCATTAAAAAATCTCCTAAAAATTTTAGATTGGGTCAGCCTGCAGTCTCATCTTTTGGGCTGCAATGCGGACAGGCACAATTGCTTTGAGAAGCAGGCGGGAATGAAATCTGTTCGTCAGTCATTACTTCAACAGCATCCAACACTTCAAAAATTAGCGGATTCACCACACGGTAATATATATTCCAGCCATCCCGCCGATCCTGGATGAGCCCTGCTTCACGCAAAACCGAAAGCTGTTGTGAGATGTAAGCCTGGCGGAAGCCCAGATAGGCAGAGAGATGGCAGACACAATGTTCCCCATCCCGTAGGATATGGAGGATGGCTATTCTTGCCGGATGGGTCAACGCTTTGAGAATCGAAACCTGGGATTCGAAAGGCACCTTATTCTCTGTTGGCGATTGCTTTATATTCAACTCCATGAATATGATTATATCTTCTTAGTAAATCTTGTCAAATCGACTTTAACTGTGAAATAATTTTTATCGAATTTGAGGTGAATTCCGGCTTGCCGATCTGCAGGTTTTGATCAGGTATCTGGCACGGGCCAAAGAAGGATTCCAGCTTCAAAGAGCGATGTGGGTCAAGTGAGAGAGTGTATATAGCCCTCCCTTGAGGCGAAGTGCCCGCAAGAGTAGAGGGTCCGTCGAAGATCCCAGCCTCGAAGAGGACTGCGGACCATGCAGGGGAGAGTGTCTCCTGAGAACTGCAGTTATCAAGTCTTGACCACACCCTTAATCAGATATTGAACCGATTTATCCTGAGGAAAAAAGGGATATGGTAAACTTAATAAGTTGTAATTTGGGTACTAGTTCTCAAGGTCTACCAAATTGAAGTAAGTCTTGGAGAATGTGTTGTGTCAATAACCGTACGAATTCCTTACAAACTTTTTCATCCCGTCCCACCTATTTGTGTCTGTTGTGGATCAAATCACACTCAACATGATTTCTATGTATTTCAATCACATCTTATTACATCACTCAGCACAAAATTCCCATTGTGTGATAGATGTAAAGCTTTGATAGATAAACGCAAAGGTTCTTGCCTTATAGTTTTGGTATCAATGTTAGTTTGGTTTGGCGTTATATGCCTCTTCCGAGGGGATCAACGTTATCCAATCAATATAATTACAAGCATAATTGTGAGTTCCTTGACGTTTTTAATCCTTAGACTCTACATTATTAAGAGGAGCAGAAAAGGACTATCACAAGAAGAAATTGTTCTACAGAATAAAGCTTTACATGCAGCAAAAATTGTGTGGTACACACCATTTTCAACCACGTTTAAATTTGAAAATGAGGATTATGGTAGGTGGTTTTCAGCCATAAACGGTGGACAAATTATCCGTTGAGAGCTTGGGTTTAGCACAGGTAGCTAGCGGTTGATAGAAGTTTTTTCGTAGGCCGGCTTCTGTGCCTGCCCCGCGTTTTTACATGCGGGGTTGAAGCCGGCTTCACTAATTATTCTGAGCTTTTTTGCGAAGAATTGCCTTTCTTCCCGTCATCGCGAGCTCTTTTACGCAGTACTCTCTGAGTGCGAAGCGATCTCGCCGTCTGACATAACGCCAAGCCGAAAAATGGCACTAAATGGAATTATGGTTTAAACTATAGGTAAGACAAGTAATTTTTCACTAATGCCCAAACGAAGGGGTAGCGCATGGCAAACGAGAATCTCTCAGAAGCAAAAAAGGCAAAAAAGGACGAGTTCTATACCCAATACAACGTAATTGAAAAGGAAATGAATGCATACCTGGAATATGACCCGGACGTATTTCGGGGAAAAACGGTTCTCTTGCCCTGCGATGACCCGGAGTGGAGCAATTTTACACGCTATTTCGCCCAAAACTTTGATCGCTTTGGTTTGAAAAAACTTATCAGTACCAGCTATGCGCCAGAGAGTAAAAATTATCAGGGTTTCTACCAACCAACTCTTTTCGAAAAAAACAATCCCCAGTTTGATCAAGTCAAGACCACAACCAAAGGCAAGATTTTTACGCTGACTGAAGATCGAACCGGTGATCGCGAAATTAATATTGATGATCTTCAATGGTACTACCTGGATGGAGATGGCGATTTTAGAAGCATGGAGATAAAGAAACTACGTGATGAAGCTGACATTATCATCACTAACCCGCCCTTTTCTAAGTTCAGAGAGTTTTTGGCTTGGATTATTGAGTCTAACAAACAATTCTCCATCATAGGGAACATGAACGCAATAACATATAAAGATGTTTTCCCTTTAATCAAAGAAAACAGAATTTGGTTGGGACCGAGTATAAGCAGTGGCGATAGAGAATTCCAGGTGCCTGACGACTACCCTATTACTGCAGCTGGTTGGAGAATTGATGATCAGGGCAGAAAATTCTTACGAATAAAAGGGGTTCGCTGGTTTACAAATCTCGATCACGGTAGACGTCATCAACCTTTACCTCTGATGACAATGGCGGATAATCTGAAATTCAGCAAGCATAAGGAAATTAGAGGTAAATCCACTTATGATCGCTATGACAACTATGATGCCATAGAAGTTCCTTTCACTGATGCAATTCCAAGCGACTATGATGGTGTCATGGGTGTACCTATCAGTTTCCTGGATAAATACAGTCCTGATCAATTTGAGATTCTTGGTGCTACTCAAAGGGGCTGTCATGATGAAGTACCAGACACTAGAAAATATGATGACTATTGGGAAGTTACCCAAAGTGGAAAAAAAACAGGATCGTCAGGTGGAAAGACGAATGAAAATGCAAATTTATTAGGAAATGATGGCAGAAAGAATTACTTTATCAACAAAGATGGAAGAGTTATCCAATCAGCTTATCAGCGAATATTCATAAGGCACAGGAGGGAAACTAATAAATGATCACAAATCTTAAGACAGAAATCACAGTGCGAGAAATTTGCGACGGATTTGTTTACAACGAACTTGAAGGTAAAGGCTTATTTGGCTTGTCAGGCAAATTGACGATCCAACCGGAGTATCAGCGAAACTACATCTATGCCGATGGCAAAAAAGACGTAGCAGTGATCGATTCACTGCTAAAGGGTTACCCATTAGGTCTGATTTATTTCAACAAGGTTGGCACGAATAAATTTGAGGTGCTTGATGGTCAACAGCGTATCACCAGTTTTGGGCGTTTTGTGACTAATAAATTTGCAATTTTGGATGAGAATGGGATGCAGCAGTATTTTAGCGGTATTGCAGTAGACAAACAGGCAAAAATCCTGAACACAAAACTTCTGGTTTATGAATGCGAAGGTACAGAAAGTGAAATAAAAGAATGGTTCAAAACCGTCAATATTGCTGGAGTGCCTTTGAATGACCAGGAACTGCTTAACGCTGTTTATTCCGGACCCTTTGTAACACTTGCCAAGGCTGAATTCAGCAACAGTCAGAATGCTAATGTTCAAAAATGGAGTGCTTACATCAGAGGAAATGTCAACCGTCAGGATTTTCTTGAATGCGCTCTTGAATGGGTCAGCAAAGGCAATATCGGCGAATATATGAGCAAACATCGCTATGATACCAATATTTCTGAGTTAAAGACTTATTTCAATACGGTCATTGATTGGATTTCAAGTGTTTTTGACGATGTATTAGGAGAAATGCGCGGTCTTGAGTGGGGTCAACTGTACGAAAAATACCATAATACCCCTTATAACCCAGATAAGGTTTCAAAAGAAGTACAAGAACTTTATAGTGACCCTTACGTGACAAACCGAAAAGGCATATTTGAATATATTTTGGGTGGTTCAGTCGAAACAAAATTGCTCAATGTACGAGTATTTGATGAAGCAACCAAGAAAATAGTTTATGAAAACCAAACCTCTGAAGCAGAAGCAAATGGCGAGTCTAACTGTCCGCTATGTGCTGTTGGGCATGATGCGAACAAAGCCAGGATTTGGAAATTAAGTGAAATGGATGCGGACCACGTTGCGGCATGGAGCAAAGGCGGTGCAACGGAGATTCGGAATTGTCAGATGTTATGTAAAACGCACAACCAGGCAAAAGGTAATCGATGAAAGGTACTAGATACAGACTGGCGAGGTTGGATAGGCAAGATTCTGTGGATGTTACAAAAATATCAGTTGAATTATTAGGAGGATGCGAAATGCCAAACAGACGCAAGTTTTTAGGGGAACAAACAGTAAACGTATCGAAATTAAAAAAACATTCGACTAAAGGAACTAACATTCTTTTTACAACGAGTGGACAACGAAGAGAGATTAGTGTTTTTGTTAGGAAAAACAAACGCCGATTGAATAATACGATGATTTTGATAATCATGACATTTCTTTTACTATCAACCGGATGTACTTCAACCCCAACCGTTTTACCCACCGAGACTCCCACAGAAACATTGGAACCTACAAAGACACCAACCAACACACCGACATCTTCTCCTACACCCACATCTTCGCCAACAGCGACACCGACATTGACTCCCACACCAATAGGAGGCAGTTTTGGAAAAATCGTTTTTGAGCGAATTAGTAATTATCAAAGTGAAGAACAAACAGCCAACTTATATTTGCTAGATCTAGCAAGCATGACAGAAACTCAATTAACTGAAGCTATTGATCCATTTAATGACTTCTACTATCCAGTAATATCACCTGATGGGCTTAAAATTGCTTATTCAAAGAATAGCAATAATGGATATAAATCAGAATTGTTTATTATGAATATTGATGGAAGCAATGTTAAGAAAATATCGCCTGTCCCTATGTATCAAGGAAATAAAGATATTGGTGATTATTTAGTCGATTATCAAGTTACCTGGGCGCCAGATGGAAGTAAATTGGCCTTTTCCTCTAATAGACACTCAATTGTGAATTATTTGTATGGGAATAATCCAGATCTTGAAATTTACGAAATAGATTTGTCTACTTTTGAAGTAAAACAGCTAACCAATGGTTATGGAGAGTCCTACCACCCTTGGTATTCTCCTGATGGAAGCCAAATTACTTTCATGTCTAACAGGGATGGAAGCTGGCAAATATTCATTATGGATAGCGATGGGAAAAACGTTCAGAAACTTACAAATGGCCCTTCTTCAAACAGGTTTCCCAAGTGGTCAAATAATGGTGAAAGTATTGTATTCCATTCAGATCGCGATGGGAATCTTGAACTTTATTTATATAATCTGGCAGAGAAAGCGACCTTTAGAATTACAACAGATCCATCGGATAATTCTTCCGCCACCTTTTCCCCAGATAGCCAGTGGATTCTTTATCAATCTGATACAACCGGTAACTATGACCTCTATATACTGAACTTAATAACAAATGAGGTTATTCAATTGACCGATGATGAAACACAAGAGATGGTTGCTGATTGGTCGAGGTAAAGAATTGCGATTAACAGATTTATTGTTAGAAAAATAAGATCTGACAGACAACGACTTTGAGCGGTACAACATTGGGGCTTTGCAATAAGTAAATTGACGGGAACGGAGTTTGCCACATATTCAGAGATAATTCCTATTTCCAAAATTCTTTATTCTCCGCTCTCGCCGATTTTGCGAAGCACCCCGGCGCTGTAAGCGCTTGTGGGCAAACTGAGCAAGGGATATGACCTTTAGGTCTCCACATTTCGCCCTACCATTCTTTACGGCGTGAGATCGCTTCGCAAAAGCAGCTCGCGATAACCTACGGGCACAGGCAGCACGATGTGACGGAAGGACTCGTCTTTGCGAGGAGCGAAGCGACGTGGCAATCCGCAGTTTGCTTTTCAGGTTGGAAAAGGCAGATCGCCACGCTACGCTCGCGATACCCTACGGATACGATGTGGCGGGGATCCGCCAACGCCTATCTTTTCCTTGCAGAAATAGAACGTATGTGCTATATTATTCTCGCAAGAATTATATGCACGACCGCACATTAACATAAAAATAAAGTATTTGCAGCCAAACTGCTTCTTTGCACTATCAAAAAACAGTGCAATTAGTGCAAATCGTGCAAATAAGGGGGGGAGTGGGCTCGATTTTCATTGACACAAGAGTCGGTAAACTTAGGAAGCCGCACTTTATTAACCAGGTAGTTTTTACAGCGGACCTACGTTTTGGCACTATCAAAAAATGATGTAAATAGTGTAAAAAGTGTAAAAAGGGTTAAGCCCTCCCGCAAGGGTAGAGGGTCCGTCGAAGATCCCAGCCTCGACGAGGACTGCGGATCAAGCGGGGGAGAGTGTGTTGTTGTCGTTTGCAGTACTTTTATAAAAAACCCCTCTTCAGTCTCCTGTCCGCTTTGCGGCAGGATCCAGCTTCCCCCTGGGGGAAGCCCATTACATAGCTCTGTTCTCGCCCCAGATCAGGCGGTTGCGGAAGTCATCGCGGTGGCTCTTTTGGGGTTCAAACAGCACCCCCTGCACTTCCGCCCTGGAGCGCGGCTCATCCACCGTTTCAATTTTCTGCAAAGGGAGGGCGGCACCGGCAATGTCCACCTCGCGGCGGTTGCCATACTCGTCATACTTGCCTTCCCAAATCAGTTCAGTTTGGATTGTTGAAAAAGGGTGGGGATTATTGGGTCCATACTGTGTCTTCGACGCCATCATTAGACCTCCTGGTGCGATGATTTGTGGTTTAAAATGATACCATAGCGGCAGGGAAATGAGATAGAATAGGCTCTAGCAAGTATTATCATAGGATGTATTTGTGAAAGGTTATTAATTTGACATTTAGTGGATTTTTATATAAACTATGTCTAACAGAACTGGCCACGCTTAATTGTTTCATCCGAAACAATGCGAATTATGGCCAGTCATTTTATTAAATTATGTCGTCTGCTCTGCTGAAACAGCCTCTTACTTTCGAAGAACAAGCTCACAAATTATTGTTGCGGGGTCTTGAAAATTGCTCTCAAAGTGAACTCGATGCATATCTCCAACAAGTAAATTATTACCGCCTGAATGCCTATTTTCATTCTGAGATGGATCCAACGACCGATTGTTTTGTTCCTGGATTTACCTTTGATATGTTAAAGGGGCGTTACACAATCGATGGGTGGTTGAGAAAAATAATCCTCCTTTCAATAGAGCCAATTGAAGTTAAAGTACGGACTATGCTGGCATATTGGTCAGCGCATAATGCCGGATCAGAAATGTTCTATGATCCCCAAAACTTCCGAGATGTTAAGAAATGGCGGGAGGTTTTCGAGGGGTTTGAGAAGACACGGCATGCCCCCACTGAATCAAAAGACCCTGTCCTTGAATTTGAAAGACCAAGACGAGTGAAATAAAATGGTTGATACACGGTATAATTTTTAGGTATTTCAAAACCGGTTTTTTTGTTAATCATTATTGGTTGACAACATCAAATGGACGAATATATATGATAACGGGCTTTTTCGATTTGGAGACACCAAAAGATTTACTCAAAAAATTACGGCACGATTTAATTCAGATGGAGTTACATCCTTTTGACATCTACTTGGCCTACAATTTTTTCGTTACCGCCGAAGCTATGTTGGATTGGATTTACCCAGGAAATCAAAATCGCAAGGTTAGAACGAAAATCCGAAATTCTGAGGTGATTTTGCAAATAACTTCAGATTTGGCTACAGGTGCAAAACATTTCTCGGGTTTGTCTGATATTCACAAATCTGTTGTAAAAACAGATATAAGTGCTGGTTATATTCCTAGAGGTTATTTTCCTAAAGGCGCTTTTCCAGTAGGTTTTTTTGGCGATGGAATGCTCCGGGTTCATCTGGACAAAGAAACTACAGCAGAAGACAGAACTACATTTTCAGCTTTTGAATTAGCAAGTAGAGTTTTAACTTATTGGGAAGAAGCATTGACCTCACCGACGGATGATTAAATGAACCATACTAATAGAGTGTTCCTCAGACAACAATTCGTTCTAGAAACAAATTAACTTAAAGTTTTTTTTACAATCCACAAAAGAGGACATACAGTAAGACCTTGAAATGTTATAAGTTAGCCATCTTGGGCTAATTACTTTTACACTAGGGTCTAACCATGGTAGAGGAATAAAATGGCTTTTAAAAATAAAAGCTTCCGGCGGGAGGGAAAGCCGGAAGCTGGGTTGGGTTTAGAATTTCAACTTTATCAGGGCTGCATGGCGCCAAAGAGGACCAGCCAGGCCAGGATTGACTTGGCGACCAGGCTGAGGACGATGTAGGTCCGCTCGCCATAGAGGTAGTCTTTCCATTTTCCAACGCCTTTGTATTGCAGGATCATATTGATGGGGAAGGTGTTGAAGGCGACAAAGTAGGTGCCGACGATGGCCCAGACGAACCAGGGCACCTGGTCGAAATTGGCGTTGCCAAACATATAGAGCAGGATGGCGATCCAGGGGGCGATGCCGGCGATTGAGCCCCAGATGAAGGGACCCCAATTGACCTGACCTTTTTCACGGCCGGAATTGAGCTGTTCCATGACGAGCCCAAAGAGGTTCATGGAGGCGTTGACAAAAAAGATGAGGATGAGGGAGGCGATGTCCTGGATGCCGAAGAGGGTGGCGATGAGCACGATCATGATGGATGAACTGAGGGCGTATTCAAACCAGCGGAAGCGGTTGATGCCTTGCTTCAGATCCTCGAAGTATTTATCGCTGAAGAGGACAATGAGACCGTGGGCGAGGGCTGAGATGAGCAGGAAGGAGGCAACCATGATCCCAAAAGGCAGGGTGAATAATTCTTTGCTGGCGGCTTCGAGCGAGCGTGTTGCGGGGTTGAAGCGCAAATATAATTGGGTGATGGTGGGCTGAAATTCAGCGATGGTCTGGATGACGCTGGTGGCCAGGAAGAGCATGGCGATGCCTTGAATAAGATGAAAGGCCCCCATGATGAGGTTGAAGCGTTTGAGTTTGGCAAGTGTGTTTTCCATAATTTCTCCAATAGGGCAAGCTGGCGCTTGCGGGTGTGTAGTGGTTTTATTTGGTTGTTGTTGGTTCGTTGAACCGTGTGCTTTGAACTTGAGGCCAGAAATCGTCCCTCTGCACGGGCCTGGGATGATGGGCGGATTGTAACCCTCAAAATACTCCTCACCCACCCTGTGGGGCGGCTCGCGATTACGATGACTGTGCCTTTTTGTTTTTCGGCATAATTATACACATAATTGAGAAGTACAAGTGTTTAACCTATACCAAATTTCAAATGAGAAGGTGCAATTGAAAACGGTTTTAATCGGTAGCGATGGTTGGAGTAAGGCAGATGGTGGGGCTGTTTTCAGGGGGGCGTAGGGAGGTGGGGAAAGGGATTTCAAAGATTTAGCGCTGGAGGGGGGCGGCAGCGCAAGCAGACTCAAGGGGGTAAAAGCTATAACCCCTGGAAGAAGGCAAGCACCTGGCGGGCGGTGTGGGATTGGAGTGAGGGGAAAACCAGCTGGGCGGCGCCGACGCGCTCTGGCGGGCCGAGACCAAGGGCTGGCATGCCGGCGGCATGGGCGGCTTGAACGCCAGCTTCGGCATCCTCGACCACCAGGCAGTTGGCCGGCGGCAGACCCAGGGCCTGGGCTGCCAGCAAAAACAGGTCGGGGTGTGGTTTGGAGCGGGCGGGGGCATTGCCGTCGATGACGGCGTCAAATTTAGCGGTGATTTGGAGGCGCTCGAGCACGAGCAGGGCGTTTTTACTGCTGGAAACAATGGCCTGCTTGAGTCCAAGCTGTCTGATTTCATCCATCATGTCCAAGGCGCCGGGAAGCAGGTCTGCGGGGGTCATTTGTTCCACCAGGCGGATATAATAGCCGTTTTTGCGCGCCATCATCTGGTGGGCTTGCCCGGGGCTGACGGGTTTGCCTTTAAGCAGCAGGTTTAGCGATTCGCGTCTGGAAACACCGCGCAGGGCTTCATTATCCTGGCGGGTGAAGCTGATGCCTTCTTCTTCAGCCAGCTTTTTCCAGGCCTGAAAGTGGAGTTCGGAGGTATCGGTGAGAACGCCATCAAGATCGAACAAAAAGGCTTTTATGAGCACGATTTTTCCTCTTCAGCGCAAATGTCGACCACTTGTTCGTGACCGCGCCAGACAAATTTGAAGCGGAGCCGTTTCCAATGGGCTGGCAGATGGGGCTGGAGGTGCCAGGAGTCTCCGTCAATGTGCAGGCCGCCAAATCCGAACACAACCGCCTGCCACAAACCGCCCGCGGATGCGCCGTGGATGCCGTCAGCGGCGTTGCCGCGCACGTCCTCGAGGTCTGCCCGGGCGGCGCGCATGAAGTTTTCGTAGGCGTCTGCCTGGCTGCCCAGCCGGGTGGCCATGATTGCCTGGATGGAGGGGCCAAGGGATGAGCCAAAGGTGAGGTCGGTTCGCGGGGTGTAATAATCGTAATTGGCCTGGATGGTGGCCTGGTCAAACAATTCGGGCAGCAAGTACATGAGCATGATCACATCGGGCTGCTTCAAAATTTGCGACTGGTTGGCGCCTTCGATGCCCAAAAGGGATTGAATGGACTCGGTGCGCGGGTCAAAATCGCAGGTGAGCACGTCGGTGCGGTCGAAATAGCCGGTAAATTGTTCAATCAAGCCGCGGTCATTTACTGCGGGGCAGAAAATCTGGCTGGCGATAGTATCCCAGTCGGTGAAGGTTTGATCGTTGATGGAGAGTTTGCTGAACAATTGGCTGGCGATCTCTGGCGAATAAGCCTGCAGCCAGGCGGCGATCTGTACGGCTTTGCGCAGGTGCCAGCGAGCGAGGTAGTTGGTGAAGGCGTTGTCGTCCACGTGATCGTGGTATTCATCCGGACCGATCACGTCGCTGAGGTGATACTGCGAGGTTTGGGGGTTCCATTCCAGGCGGGAAGCCCAGAATTTAGCTGTATCGAGGATAACTTCCGCGCCGCGCCGTGCCATGAAGGCATCGTCGCCGGTGAGTTGCCAGTATTGGTTGATGGCGTAAGCGATATCTGATGAAATGTGGATTTCAATATCGCCGGTCCAGATGCGAATGAGCTCTTTGCGGTTGGCGGGGTTGGGCACCCAGGTGGGGGTGACTTCACGACCGTCGCCGGCACTCTCCCAGGGGAATTGGGCGCCCTCGAATCCGCCTTCTCTTGCTTTTTCCCGGGCGCCGGGCAGGTTATGGAAACGGTAGGAGAGCAGGTTTTTGGCAATTTGTGGGCGAGTGAAAGTGAATAAGGGCAGCATGAAGATTTCTGTATCCCAGAAGGCGTGCCCATGATAACCGTAGCCGCTGAGGGTTTTGGCGCCGATGTTGACCCGTTCGTCGTGGCGGGGGGCGGCAATCAGCAGGTGGTAGATGCTGAAGCGAATGGCTAACTGGGCTTCGTGGTCACCTTCAATCAAAACGTCGCAGCGATCCCACTCTTTTTGCCAGGCTTTGGTGGTGGCCTGTAGTTGGGCTTCCCAAGGGTCAGCTGTTAACTGCGCCAGCGTCTTGAGGGCTTCATTTTTCGGGTCAGGGCAATCGCGATCTGTATAGATGGCGCTATATTTTTCGTAGCGGATCTGCTGACCAGTTTCGACCTGGCAGATGAGGTTAATCGAGGGCATTTTAACCACATCGGGCATGGTTATTTCTGACTGGCTGGCTCCACTAAAGAGAACTCTTTGCGCCAGCGCCGCTTCGATCTTTGTGGCAGCAGTCTGCATGCGCAGCCAGATCGCAGGGCCCTCGACTGCTTGCTCCAGCCAGTGCCAGTGATGATAGCGTATAGTCTCGGTGCCGGCATCGAGCCGGCTGGTGATTTTGATCTCAGCGGAGTAGTTTTCAGGTGTGACCAACAGGCGCTGACAGGTGAGGTGTTGATCTTTCAGGCTGGCGAAGCGGAAAAATTCCAGTTTGCTGACCCGGCCGCCCGGGCTCTGCCAGCGGACAAGGCGCGTGAGCAAGCCGGTACGAAGATCCAGCTCACGGGTATAGTCAAGCAGTTGGCCTTCGGCCAGACTGAAGCGCTCTCCTGCCAGGGTGATGTCCAGCTGGGCCCAATCTGGGAAGTTGACCAATTGCGAGAATACGATTGGCGCGTCATCAAAAACTCCATGAACAAAGGTTGAGCGCTGTTCACCCGGAAAGTGTTCCTCAAAGGTAGCGCGCGTGCCTAAATATCCATTCCCCTGGGTGAGCGCCGTTTCAAAATGACGCAAGCGCCTGGGGTCAAAAGAGTTTTCGGTGATTTTCCACAGTTTGGTCATAGGTATCCTCAACAAATATTCTCAGTCATGCAGGGCGTGTTCGATCAGGTCGTCCAGTTTGGCAGTTGCCAACCCGACGACGTGGTCGGCTGCGCCGTAGTAAACATAAACCAGCCCGTCCACGACCACATTTGCGCCTGAAAAGACCACAAATGGCACGTCGCCGCGCAGTTCCCAGATTTCCCTGGGCTCGAAAAGAAAGTCAGCGGGTCGATTGATGACCTCAGCAGGGTTTGCCAGATCCAGCAGACAGGCGCCCAGCCGATAAACATGCGATTGGTCATAGCCGTGGTAGAGCAACAGCCAGCCGTGTTCGGTTCGAATGGGCACGCCACCCCCGCCGACCCGTTTGGAATCCCAGAGGTTTTCTGGTCTAGGGGCGAATATGGGTTCCATTTCCTGCTCTGGCCAGGTTTTCAGGTCATCTGAACGAGCCAGCCAGACTTGGGGTGGCCGGCGGTGCAAAGCCACAAATTTGCCGGCAATCTTCTGGGGGAAAAGCACGTGATCCTTGTTATCCTCGCCCACAGTCAGCGGACCGATACGTTCCCAGTCGCGCAGGTTGCTGCTTTGTGCGAACATAGGGGTGACACTGCCGCCAAAGTGGGTGGCAGGGAAACCGGGTATGGGTCGGTTGCCATAGGCCGTATAGGTCATATAGAAGATTCCATCGATTTGCGTGACCCGGGGGTCTTCGATGCCCCTGGCTTCGTAATCGCCTTGGGGGGAGAAGACCGGTTCGGTCTCGCGGGTGAAGTGGATCCCATCGCTTGATCGCGCATACCCGATTCGGCTGACCCAATCCAAGCCCTGGGCACGGTAGAGCATGTGAAACTCGCCCTGGTGGTAAACCACCGCCGGGTTGAATACGTTATAGGTCTCCCAGGTTGAACTGGGGTCAGGCAAAAGTACAGGATTTGCCGCGTGTCTGATCAATTCCATTTTCATCTTCTTTCTTTTCTATCAGTGGTGGATTCCAATGTCTGTCCTCTCAGCTCTAATCGAGGCGAGCTGGTCATTGACCGCGAAATGTCCAGCCAAGGCCAGAAATACAGCGCCATAGACGATGCCCAGCGCAAATGCCAGGGTAGCCACGCTCAGAAAGATCAAAAGGGATAATCCGAGCAAAAATGAGAACCCGAGGTTTCGACCGATCATGAGCGCGCTGTTACGCATAGCCTGACCTACCTTCATCTCCTCTTGCTCAAACAGGAAGGGCAGCGCGAAAAACTGAAGCATAAACCAGCCCAACGCCACGGCAATGTAGAGCCCTTGCAACCATGACCCCAGGTTAGCATTGGTCGCGTTGCTAACCAGGTAATAGTTCAGCGCTAACAAGAGCATAACAATCAGGTTGACAATACCCCAACGCCAACCCACCCCCCAGGAACGCTTGAAAGCCTTCCAAAAATCATTATGATCGCTCTCCTGACCGTGTACGATGCGGTTGGCATAGGAGTGAAGCGCAATGGTTGCAGGAGGACCAGGGATAATCAGCAGGTTGGCGACAATCCAGAGCGAATTTACCACCAACATGGTCCACAGGTCCCCCCAAATTTCTGCTAACGACCGGCGGTAGATCGAGAAAAGTTTCCTGATCATCCAACGGACCTGCTTAGCCCTTGATACCCGCGTATGCCACACCTTCAATGTAATACTTGCTGAAGATGAAAAACAGAAGCAAAACCGGGATCGCATTGAACATGGCACCCACCAGCGTCAGGTTCCATTGGGACCTATACTGCTGTTGGAAAATGCTCAAGGCGACATTCAGCACGTATTTATCGGGTGTATTCAGGTAGAGCAAGGGTTGAAGGAATGAATTCCACATCCCCTGAAATTGCAGGATCAAAACTGTAATGATCGCCGGTCTGGCAAGGGGCAAAATCACGGTCCTAAAAATCTGCATGTGGGTGGCGCCGTCAATAATCGCGGCTTCTTCCAGGTCAATAGGGATTGATTTGAAGAATTGGGTCAGCGTGAAGATACTCCCCGCGCTGACCAGACCAGGCAAGATCAACGACCAGAAAGTGTTGATCAGCTGGAGTTTGGTCATCAAAACATAAGCCGGGGTAAGCGTAACCGCACCCGGGATCATCATAGTGGCCAGCATGAAATTGAACACCATGTCTCTGCCGGCAAATTTTAATCTTGCGAACGAATAGGCAGCCATGGAGCCGAATATGGCCTGTGAAACTGCCACAGTGACCGACAAAAAGGCTGTGTTGAGAATCCAACGGGGAAAAGTTCCGCCGTCGCCAATATCGGTGTTCCATACTCTTGACCAGTTTTCCCAATGCCAGACTTCAGGGAAAAATTTTGGCGGATAAGCCAGGATCTCCTGGTCAGTTTTGACCGTTCCCAGGAAAGCCATGATAAAAGGCAGCAGGGCAATAAACCCGACCAGTATCAGGACCAAATATCTGAAAAAAGTCTGGATCGCATTCTCAACCACTGCCTGTTTGTGCGATTTTATATTAACGGGTGTGATTTTCTCTTGAGTTGTAACTGTCATGTCAGACCTCCTAATACATCTCAGTGCCCTGGGTCAGGACACGACGTTGTAAGAGAGTGAGAACAAAAATGATCGCCGCCAGGATGAAGGCCAATGCTGATGCATAGCCCATGGTGATCGGTCCGTTCACACCCAGAGCCTCAGTGAAAATAAGGTAAACCGGAGTAAGCGAGGTCTTTAGAGGCCCGCCCTGCGTTGCCAGGTAAACCTGGTCAAAGATCTGCAGCGTGCCGATCGTCCCTAAAACCACGATCATCATCGTAATTGGCCGTAACAGCGGTCTGGTGATTTGTTTGAACATCTGTCTCTTGCTGGCGCCTTCGATGCTGGCGGCCTCATAGAGCGCCGGGTTGATATCTTGCAGAGCTGCCAGATACATGATCATGAAGGTTGGAACCGTAGTGAAGATGTTCTGAAACATAATGGCCATCCAGGCAATACTGGGTCCCCGGAAGTACCATTGCGTGGAAGGGATCTTCCCCCCAAAAGCTTCCACGATGAGCTGGATCAAGCCCCTCGGGTCTCCCAACCAGGCTATTGGCTTAAAAACGATCCCAAACCAGCCCAGGAAAGACTGCAGGAAGAAATTCAGGTAGCCGCTCTTCAGGTACAGCCAGACAAAGATCAAGGTGATCACCACCGATGAGGTAACACTGGGAGCGTAAAAAACTGTGCGGAAAAATTGTTTGAACTTAACCGGCGCGTTTAGCAGCCGAGCCATTTGCAGTGCCAGAAAGGTTTGTGTGGGGACAACAATAATTGAGTACCAAAGCACGTTGTAAAGTGCCTGCAGAAAGTTCCGCTTGGTAGAGTCAGTAAAACCCGCGAAGGCTTGTTTATAGTTATCCAGACCGACCCAAACAGGTCGGCTAAAGATGTCATATTTGGTGAATGAGATATATAGAGCGAACAAAATCACGCCAACCGTAAATGTAAACGTGACAATCAAATAAGGCGCAAGGAATGCATACCCGGTCAAGAATTGTTGGCGGTTTCGTTTATGAGACCAAACTTTCTTAACCTCCCTAGCAATAAATAAACCCACCACTATCGCAAAGATTGTTGCTACGATCATGAAAGGTATAGCGGTCGCCCTGACTTCCGCAAAATAAGTTTGCAGAGATGCCATCACCCTTGCACCGCCCATGGTTGGGGCATTCAATAAGGCAATAACAAAGATAATCAGGACCACGCCAAAAAAGGCGATAATCGCGGGGGTTGTTCCTTGCTGACCGGAGCTTGTTTGTCTTTTTTCCATGCCACTCCTCGTTTTCTACTCAGGAACTGTTAGCGATACTACTACTGTGCCTGGGTTTCACTAATGAGACGTGAAACCCAGGTCTTGTTATACGGAAATGTTAATCTCCACCTGTGGCAGAGATAC
The DNA here is from genome assembly GCA_002409365.1 of Anaerolineaceae bacterium UBA5224. Taxonomy (GTDB): domain Bacteria; phylum Chloroflexota; class Anaerolineae; order Anaerolineales; family Anaerolineaceae; genus Mesolinea. The sequence continues at coordinate 19,376 of DHUW01000060.1, forward strand.
AAAACTACTCGCTCAGAACCGTCTGAGCCTCAGTTTGAGCCTGTGCGAAGGCTTCTTGTACGTTTTGGTCACCGAGGAAGATTCTTTCGAGGGCCTGAGAAACAGCATCGTTCACCTTACCGGTGTTGGGGCCCCAGAAGGCAACCACAGAATCGGGCAGCAAACCGCCTTTGGCGATAGCCTTGTCATTTTCGTCGATGATCAGGTCGGCCTGTTCGGGATGGGTGCTATATGCAAAGCCCGTCTTCACAATTTCTTCCTGGTTGTCATAACCGGTCACGTAGAAAAGGAATGCCGCAGCAGCGCGGGGGAATTTGGTGGCAGCGTTCACGCCAATACCGTTTACGAAGATCACGTCAGCCTTTGTGACTGGTCCGGCAGGAATTTCGACTGCTTTCCATTCCACATCCGGGTAAGTGGTGTTCATGGCATTGACCATCCAGCCACCTTCGGTCGTCATTCCAACGGCTTTCAAACCGATGGCCTCACCGCACCAACCAGTGCTGAGATCAGCAGGGCGTACCAGGCTGCCTTCTTCGAACATATCAGCAACAAAAGTAGCTGCTGCGATTACCTCGGGGCTGTCGAGCATGGCGGTTTGGTAGTCTGGGGTGGCGAAAGTGCCGCCGTAAGACAGCGCGAACGGCAGGAACCGAGCCCAGTCTGCGCCCATGCAGAAGCCGCCGTAGTTGCCCTTATCGGCAATAATATTGGCTGCCTCGCGAACATCGTCCCAGGTCCAGTCAGATGTCGGTTCTTCGATACCTGCATCGGCGAAGGCTTCAGGCAAGTAGACTAAACCAAGTGAACCCCAGTCTTTGGGGAGCGCGTAGGTTTTACCATCCATTTGATAAATCGGCATCAAGCTGTCCACAAAATCATCCGTGCTAACACCGGCTTCCGCCATCAGCTCGTCCAGGGGCATAATTTGCTCGGTGGGTGCAAAGGCAGTCATGAGCTGATCGTCAATATAGAGCAGATCAGGCGCAGAACCGCCAGCCATCTGAGCTTTCATTTTTGTCTGGAAGTCAGCCGGGACTGGAATGTAGTTAACGGTGACATTAGGGCAAACGCTCTTGAAGCGTTCTATGCTGTCACGATAGACCTTCTGTTCAGATTCATCACCCCAGCCTGAGAATGTGATCACAGCACCGTCTTCAACAGCTAATGGGCAGGCCCCTTGATCTACGGGTTGCTCAACTACGGGTTCCTCAACTACAGGTTCCTCAACTCCAGGTTGTTCAACTACAGGGGGTTTGGCGGGTTCTGGCGTGGTGGTGGTTCCACAAGCAGCCAGGATCATTGAAACAATGATCAAAAGTGACAATAAACTAAATTTCTTTTTCATCTTTCTCCTTTTGCGATGATGTTATTTTCCGGTTTCTTAATGTTGTCCGGTTCAGTTTTCACCTCGTTATTTAGAGGTGTTCTCCTGCTTATCCAATGTGTCTGTCTTTTTTCCCTCATCTGCTCCTTTCACGCTTATCAGCTGGCTGGCCGATAGCCTGCGGTCGACTCACGCACCACAAGACTTGGAGCTACAAGCTCGCATTTTGGCTCCGGGTAAGAGCCAGTTTCAAGCAATTCAATTAAACGCTTCATCAGGTTTTTGCCGATGGCAGAAACAGGTTGATTAATGCTGGTTAAGGGTGGGGTCAGGTAGCGAGCGGTTGGCGTGTCATCAAAACCAGTCACACCGATGTCCCGACCTGGCTGCAGGCCGGCATTGCGCACAGCTTGCATGGCGCCAATAGCCATCAGGTCATTCATGCTGACGATCGCTGTTGGTCTTATCTCCTCAGGCAGGCTCAACAAATGGCCGGTAGCCTCAGAACCTACTTCGGCAGTGCCTTCACCTCTGACAACCAGCCGGGGGTCTGTTGCCAGACCGGCTTTGGTTAACCCGCTGAAGTAACCCTCCAGCCGGTTATTGCCAACGCGTGAATCATCTGGCCATGCCAGCGCGGCGATCTTTCGATGTCCGAGCTCTACCAGGTGTTCCACGGCCTGGGCGATGCCCCTGGCGCCGTCCACATCCATGTACGGAAAAGAATGGTCGTCCTCTTCCAGCCGCCCGAAAGCGACGAAAGGAATATTGCGCTGTAATAAATAGGGAACAGAGGCTTCACCGTAATTGAGCCGTGAAAGCACGAACCCATCTACCCTTCCGGTGTAGTACAGTTCGCGATAAGTATCCAGCAGTTTCTTCTCTTCAGTATGGAAGGGGAAACTGAGCAGGTAGTAGCCCTTTTCTTCAGCAGCGTGAAACATGCTTTGTAGAAACTCGTCGAGGATTGGGTTGGCTTGATCTTGGGGGGAAGGCTCCCAGGTGTAACCGATGGTTTTGCTGCGCTGCTGGCGCAGGCTGCGTCCGCTGTAATTGGGGGTGTAATTCAACTCAGCAACTGCGTCCCAGATCCGTTGTTCGGTTTCTGGTGAAACTTTGGCTTTACTATTGATGACCTTAGAGACAGTTTGATAACTGACTCCGGCTTTGGCCGCGACCTCTTTTAGAGTTACTGGTTTGAACATTGTAGTGGGCACAACCTCTCTAAGCGAACGTTCGCCTTAAGGATACAACTTTAAGCCTTGAATGTCAAGTATTAACGAGTAATTAGCCCTATTGCGCAGGCAGTGGTCTTGTTCAATTTGTGCTTTACGCGGAGATTGGCTTTGCGGCATCGTTGGAATGCTGAGTGCTCTGTTGTACTTGCGAGAGGCTTTGCTCACCCCCTCTGTCTGCGCGTATTTCACCAATGAGTACCGATATTTCATGTCTTGTGTTATCTTATCCATGGCAGGTCGTGGTTTCCTCCGTTAGTTTTGTTTAGCGCAATAACAGATGCTTTTTCATTGGGGGCTACTTCATATTTAGTTAAAACAGACTTAGATTATCAAGATATAATTAAGGAAGTAAATAAGTTTTTAGGATAGAATTTTATGAACGAACGCATTTCTGGTAACTCAGGACTTGGAGCCTCAGTTTACGCTAACAGCCAAAATGAATCTCCATCAAACAGAGAGAGTATTGAGACTACTTTAGACAGAATCTCACATTCCATGAGCTTTGATCCTACTCTCTTTACGCAAGATCCTGTAGGAGGCAGTTGGGATACTATAAGTGATTATGTTGGGGCAATTTCTTATAATCAAGAGCAAGAACAAGACTTTTTTTCTTGGAAAGGGTTAGATTTAGCGGATATAGATCTAAATGAACCAGCAAACCCAGAAGATGCGTTAGCGGGATTGCTAAAGACAGCTGCTGCATTAAAGGTAGAGATCCCTTATACTGACGGTAGGCCTTTGGATAAAGATACTTTGGGCGAACCTTGGCAGGAGATTCAAGATAGAATTACTTTAGAAGAGAGGTCATCTATGAGATTAGGAGATTTGATATTAGATATCTACCCAGGTCTTCAGAGTGGTATAGAGGAAATCACACAGCAGTTAGAGTTAGCGGCTAATGATCCAGAGGAATTTAAAAGGCAGTTTAATCAACAGGAAGGAGATTCTCGCAGGTGGTTTGCAAAGTTTACTCCTCAAGCTGCAAGAGTCTGTAGATAATTTTGTG
>DHUW01000062.1 GCA_002409365.1 Anaerolineaceae bacterium UBA5224
AGAAGGGGTTACCCATTACCTGATGGATAGAGGCGCAAAGTTGATCGTAATCGCCTGTAACACCGCATCGGCAGCCGCTTTGAAGCATTTGCGAGATCTCTACCCTGAATTCCCGTTTGTAGGCATGGAGCCGGCGGTCAAACCTGCGGCTGAACAAACCTTGACCGGTAAAGTGGGCGTTTTGGCAACACCATCCACCTTTCAGGGTGAATTATATGCTTCCGTGGTGGAGCGCTTTGCCCACGATGTTCAGCTTTACCAGGCGACTTGCCCGGGGCTTGTGGCGCAGATTGAAAAGGGTTACCTCAACACGCCCAAGACACGCCGGATTTTGGAAGATGCGATTGAACCAATGCTGCTTGAAGGAGTAGATACCCTGGTGATGGGCTGTACGCACTTCCCGTTTGTTATCCCTTTGATCAAACAAATCGCAGGTGGGGATGTGCGCGTGATCGACCCCGCACCGGCAGTTGCCAGGCAAGTCAGGCGTATGTTGGAAGGGCGGGAGTTGCTCGCGGAGCGGGAAAGAGCGGGGAAATCGCTCTTCCTGACCAGCGGAGATGCTGAAAAGCTAAAAGACCTTTTACCGAAATTGGTTGGAATCGAGGCAGAAGTTGATCAAATCCATTGGGAAAATAAAAAATTAAGTAACTGAATTCTTTTATCTGAACAAAGCAAAAAATCACTTAATGAGGAAAGGTAAGTAAATGATGATTAATTCGATCCAACATCGCCGGAGCGTTCGTAATTTTCTTGATCAACCTGTGGAAGAAGCCAAATTAAATGAAATTCTGGAGGCAGCCAGGATGGCGCCTTCGGGGAATAATAAACAACCATGGTTTTTCATTGTGGTCAGAGACGAAAAAATGAGAAATGAGGTTGCGGCCGCCACGAATAACCAGATGTGGATAGCCCGTGCTCCAGTGGTGATCGTGGCGGTGGCAGACATGCTCGCCAGGAGCGAGGATTATGCTGGCATGGTTGTTGACGAGGAAAACAGCAACTTTGATGTCAAACGGATCATCCGCGATACATCTATCGCAGTGACACATATCCTGTTGGAGGTCGATCACCAGGGTTTGGGAGCATGTTGGTGTGGCGGGTTAACTCAAAAGAACATCAAACCCGTTTTGGGGATTCCGCAGGATAAGTTTGTTGTGGCTGTGATCCCCATTGGTTACCCGGCTGAAGAACCGAAAGCCAAACCGCGCAAGGCGCTGGAAGAGATCGTTAGGTACGAGCATTGGTAAATTCACAACCAGATAAGCCATGATGAAGGGGAGACCTGCCATGGTATCCTGGATGCGGAAAGGCGCAAGACCATTTCCTACATAAGATAAGATTCTCCGCTTCGCGCGGAATGACAATGATTATCTATTAATCTGCGAAATGCAGCCCAAGGTCAGAGGGATTCACCTCGACATCAGCGAAATTCTCAAAGCTAAGATCGCGGAAGGTATGGGCAGTCCGTTGATTGAACAAGCTTAACAATGCGGTGTAGCTAAAGTTGATGCGGGCCTCCCAGTCCAAACCCAAAGTCTGGGCTGCATCGCGAACCTGGGCAGGGCTTTCACCTTCCAGTTCAACGAACAAACCCAGGGGTGTCTCATCCACCGACATCACCAGGCTTCCGATCAGGTAATTGGCACGATACTTCTCATACATCATGACTACCTGGTAGCCTAATGCCTCAAGAAGACGCTTCGCCGCTTCAAAATCAGAGACCACCACTTCAATTTCTTTGCGCAACAGCACGCCTTCCTGGGTGATCCCAGGACCTTTGAAGGTGAGCCGAGCCTGGGTGTCCATTCGCAGGCGCAAAACCTGCCTTTGTGCCATCAGTCCGCCGTCAGGCTGGTCAAAGCGCAGGTTAATTTCATGAACGCGCTCCTGGCTGCTGGGCAACTGCAGATCGGCAATTTTCTTCATCAGGACGTCATGATCTTTGAGCAGGAACTTGACTTCAATCTCCTGGTCCATCGGTGAGCTCCTTTCTGCTTGATTTGATGCTGTAGAACAAAATCATCGACAGCCAGATCACATGCAACACAATTGTGACGGTATTATTTGCAGGGCGTTGGTCCGGCGACCACAGAAAAAGACGTTCAACCCAGACAGAGGCGATTGTCAGCAAAGCAGTCACCCATAGGAAGGGAATATGCCAGGTTCGTTGCTCCTTCGTGGCAATATAGGCAACCATCCCAAGGATTAGTTCGAGAAACCCTGTGATTATCAAATAAGTTGGCAGCCAGGCGGGAAAATCGAGCTCAAACATTACTCCCCGCCTGAGCAGAGCGTTAAGAAAGCGGCTGAAGCCGATCACCGCAACGATTGCCAGGGTCCACATCAGCACATTACGCAGAGTATAAACCCAAAAAGAAGGTTCTTTCATTGAAGGTCGTTGTTCGTTCATCATTGCTCACTTTCTCCAAAATCTGCCAGGTAACCCAAGCTGGAAAGTGCCTGCCAAACGGCTTTCTCTCCGGCTGGCTTAATGATAACAGCAGTGGGACCCAGGCTTTCACCCAGCCAATGAGCGGCAGGGCTCTCGCGCAGCGCTTGCAAAAGTTGGGGGGAGCCCAAACGCAGGATTGTTTGAGTCTGAACGCTGGCTTGTGTTCCTTCGGTTTCCCAGCGTTTGATGGCTTCGTAGAGGATGGGAGGTAACCCGCCATCAGCGTTTTTTCGCAAGAGATTAATGAGGTGTTTTGCCAGCAAGCCTTGCTTCTCTGCCCTGGTCAATGAGGTCGGGGTAATTTGATAGCTGCCCTGGGAAGGCGAGACCTCGAGCCACTCTGCAAAGCGGGAGATCTGGTAGCGAACCATCCTGGGTGACCGGTTTGTCATCACGATTTTCCCCGCCGAAGTCAGGCTGATCGGTTCGTTTTCGTTCTCTTCCGCAGCTACCCTGCGCGGATTTTCAAGGTTAAAGAAAATACCCTTCAAGCGGAAAAATTGTCTGGATTCGCCGCCTTTTTGCCTGGCAATGTCAGTCAACCCGAGCCAGGGCAGCATCCGGAGCACGATGAAGGTGATCAATGCGCCCTCTACTTCTTGCCAGCTTTCATAACCACTTAAGATTTCGCTGACACTGCCTTCCTTAACCACATGCCAGCTAAAGTATTCTTCCTGCTGGCGTAAAAAATCCGGGACTGTCGCCCTGACCAGTTCAACAAACTCATCCAAAGCGTACCATCGCCCTTCCTCCAAGTCATGAAGAGCAGTAAATATAATTTGGCGGGCTGACTGGGAGCGGATGGGATTACTGGATTCGATTTGCAGACCTGGCAGACAGGTAATTTCAGCAAATGTATCAGATTTTAGCCACTGCTTGCCCAGCCAGATTAAAGCCTGGACTCTGGGCAGTTCCAGGAACTTGCGTGCGAGATCTGTGGGTTGTTTTTCCTGGTCCAAGACGCTTGTTGCAGTTAAAAATTTCTCTAAAAACTCCCAACGGTCTGTGGAAAAGGTCGTCTTAGCCAGGTATTTCTCAGGGTTTTCAAAGCGAAGCGCTGCCAGCAGCAGGCAAACCTCATCCAAAATTGTGGAACTGGTAGGAAATACATCGAACGATTCGTACGTTTCTATTGAAACAGGTTCCAACACCTTTGCTGTCGGTTGTTCTGGCGGTGCCGGCAAGAGTGGTATGAGTTCATCGGGCAGGTAAGCCATCTCCTGCAGTTCACCATTCACCCTCAAAAAGTCACGGCCGAGCATCCCATGGTACCAGAGTGTTTCACTGGTAGATGCCGGGAATGCCCACGGCTGCTCTTTTTTTCGGAGCGTCTTGCCAAGCGCCCTTATCTCTCCAAAGCGCTGGGCAAAGGTAGACCATGCCAACATGCCATTGCTTTCCCTCAGGGCAAACAAGGCTTGCCTGGCGGGCTCCGGGAGCTGTCCAAAGACTGAAGCAAACCTTCGAGGATCAGGAATCTGCAGTTCGAGGCTCAGCACCAAGCTGGTCTTGTCTTCTTCTGCCGCATCCAGCCCCCAAACGAGAGCAATCTGCTGCAGCTGATCAATTTCGAAGGCATTTAAACTAGCGGAGAGTTTGGGCATACTGATTTGGAGTATACATCAAAGTAAGGGTGAAAAATTATTTTTCAAACGAGGATGAAGGCTTTATTCGATCTTAAAGCCTTTTACGCCTTCAATTTCTGAAATCTGTTCGACCATATTCTCAATTTTTTCACTGCGGTTAAAACGAGCTATGATTTCAAGACGAAGGGACTTGCTTTTGACACTTTTTTGAACAGAAAAGGTGATCACCTGATCGGCAATGCGAGCCAGGGTCCTGCGAACATCACGGATGATGCCCTTGGTATCATGCACTTCGATGATGATATTGCGAATCACGTTGATCCTTACAAAACGTTTTTCGATGACATCCAGCACCGACAATACGATCATAAGCATTACCGTGGTGAAAACTGAGACCAGGTAATAACCAGCTCCAACAGCCAGTCCAACGATCGCCATCGTCCAGAGAGTGGTGGCGGTAGTGAGCCCTTTGACGGTGAAACCAGAACGCAAAATTGCGCCGGCACCCAGGAAGCCGATACCGGAGACAACTTGTGCTGCCAGACGGTTCGGATCTGTGCCAGCAGCATTCGCAATATTGATCGAGAGCATCATCGCCAGGCAGGCGCCGATCACGAGGATCATGTGGGTGCGTAAACCGGCAGGTTGACTATCCCGTTCTCTTTCAAAACCGATGATGCCTCCTAAAACCAGGGATAACCCAATCCGGAGGAACATGTCGGGCAGCGGAATTGCTTCCATCCTTCACCTTTCCAATCAACAATTAGTCGATGTGATTGGCAAATTTTATCATGATTGTTAATGGATTGTTAAACAGATGG
>DHUW01000053.1:0-380 GCA_002409365.1 Anaerolineaceae bacterium UBA5224
CCTAAATTAGTCAATTATTGAGTATAATAGCCAAAACTCCTATCACAGGAAAAATAAACGAGGTGCTATGAAATCCATTAAGAAAATTATTGTCCTAAGCTTGATCTCAATCCTATTACTCTCTTCTCTCGGTTGCCAAGCAGAACCTGAAAATAAGGTGATCCGCATGTCCACCACTACATCCGTCAATGACTCCGGTCTGATGGCATACTTGCAGCCTGCCTTCGAAAAAGCCACTGGCTATACCCTCGAAATCACTTCCGCGGGCACCGGTGCTGCAATAGAAAAGGGGCGCATGGGTGATGCTGACATCCTGCTGGTTCACTCGAAATCTGCCGAAGAGGAATTCATTGGTGAAGGTTTCAATGAAGTGCGTATAC
>DHUW01000053.1:680-6216 GCA_002409365.1 Anaerolineaceae bacterium UBA5224
ACCAATAACAAAGAAGTCGCTATTTGGAAGTCGATTGAATTCGATCCTGCCGGACAAACCTGGTACGAGAGCGTAGGGCAGGGAATGGGTCAGACTTTGACCATTGCTGACGAAAAACAGGCTTATACCCTGTCGGACAAGGCTACTTTCCTGGCACATGAAGACTCTTTGGCGCTCCTGCTTGAAACTGCTGATGACATGAAGAACACCTATTCGATGATCGTCATCTCTGCAGACCGCTTCCCTGAATCGAATGTGAAAGGCGCCCAGGCTTTTGTGGACTGGATTAAGACCGACGAGGCTCGCAAAATGATTGCTGAATTCGGAGTTGCCGAATACGGTGAACCCCTTTTCTTCAATCTGGACTAAACCTTTATAATATTTGCCGGAAGGGCGTATTGCCCTTCCGGAGACTTCAAATTGGAACTGATCAACTCCATCTTCAACCTTTTATTTGGCTCAGATCCTGAACTGCGCCGGATCATTGCAGTCACCCTGCAAATGTCCTTTTTCAGTACGTTCTTGTCTGCAATGATTGGGATTCCGGCAGGCGTACTCTTGGGTGCCAACGAATTCCGGGGAAAAACCTTTATCAGCCGCCTGGTAAATACTATGCTCGGACTTCCTCCCGTTGTGGCTGGTCTGATTGTTCTGCTTTTGCTTTCACGTAGCGGTCCACTAGGTAGTCTGAACCTGCTCTACACAATACAGGCGATGGTTATAGCCCAGGTGCTGCTGATCACCCCCTACATAACTGCCATGACCTCCAATCTTGTCGGCGTCAATGCGTCGGTTATCAATGAGACATTGGCAGGCATTGGTATTCGCGGTACAAAACGTCTGAAATACTTCCTACTCGACTTTCGTGTGCCTTTTTTGACTATTATCCTGGCTGGCTTTGGCAGGTCGATTGCTGAGGTTGGTGCAGTTCAAATGGTTGGAGGGAATATTCAATTCAAAACGCGTGTCATGACGACGGCAATCATGATGCAGACCAACATGGGTCGCTTTGATTTTGCCATTGCCCTGGGTATCATTCTGCTGCTCATCTCCTTCTTGATCAATTCGGTCGTTAATCGCGTCCAGAAGGTGGCGGCTGATGATTGAGCTGAAAGACATTTTGGTTAAGACCAAAGGCCGTGTGATCCTGGATGTTCCCAGTTTGATTTTCAAAAATGGTAAACGTTATGGCATCATCGGCGAGAATGGTAGCGGGAAAACAACACTTCTGCGAGTTTTGATGGGAACTTTACAGCCAAGCCAGGGTTCAATTGAAGGTTTGAAGCTGAACAACAATGTGGGTTATTTACCACAATCACCTTACGCTTTTTCTTTTTCCGTTATCAGAAATGTAAGTATGACTCTGGAAAACTTGCAAAATCGGGATGAGGTGGCAATATCTGCTTTGGAAAAAGTGGGCCTTGGGTCTCTGATTGAAGCAAAAGGAAACAATCTTTCGGGTGGCGAGAAACAGCGCCTCGGTTTAGCCAGAGTATTGGCGGTTCCCAAGGAGGTTTTGCTTCTGGATGAACCTACCTCAGCGACAGACATTCGCGGAATGGATCTGATCGAAGCGTTACTACAGCAATGGTTTGAGCAGACCAGGGGCTTGCTCATTTTCACGACTCACGCTCCAGCCCAGGCATTACGTCTTGCGGATGAAATCATATTCCTGGAAAAGGGCAGAGTTGTGGAGACAGGAACTCCTGAAATTTTATTCAACAACCCTCAGAAACTTGAAACCCAGGCTTTTCTATCCCACTGGTCGATTTGATGACAATTGTCTATTGAGGTCGATGGCTTCGAAATAAGTAGTGGATACTTGTCATGGTCTCCCTGTAAACTGAATGGCGCAAGATCATTCCCTACCCCAAAAAACCCGGGACCGCAAGGGATCCATTCGCTTTGCTGCCAAGACAAGCCAGTTCCTTTCAGCTTTTGAATCTTCAGCTATCAGTATCAGCTACCGATTGGCTATTCATCCTTGACCGAAATCGGTTTGGAGGTTAGGATTTTAGTAACAATCAAGCCTCACTCACAAGGCAGCATAAAACACCGCCAGGTGTCCGAATACGATAACATTAGATTTTAAAAGGAGAGATTTTATGTTAAAGTACGACCGCGTCTACAACTTTTCAGCAGGTCCCAGCACACTTCCCGTACCAGTATTAGAAGAAGTTCGAGATGAAATGATGAACTACCGGGGTTCCGGTATGTGCGTTATGGAAATGAGCCATCGCAGCAAAGTCTTCATCAAAATTGCCGAGGAAGCTGAAGCCGACCTGCGCGAGCTGATGAGTATCCCTGACAATTACAAAATCCTGTTTATTCAAGGCGGTGCAACGCTGCAATTTGCCATGATCCCGATGAATCTTATGATCAACGGGGTCGCGGACTACATCGTGACTGGTAACTGGTCCAATAAAGCCTATACCGAAGCCAAAAAGTTCGGAAAAATCAACCTGGTAGCTTCCAGCAAGGACAAAAACTTTAGTTACATCCCTGATGTTTCCGACCTTCCGATTTCTGAAGATGCTGATTATGTTTATATTTGTGAAAATGAGACGATCCACGGTACTACTTATCAGAAACTCCCCAATACCAAGGGAAAAACATTGGTGTCCGACCAAAGCTCCATGTTCCTCTCCAAACCAGTGAATGTCAGCGATTACGGTTTGATTTATGGCGGTGTGCAGAAAAATGTCGGTCCAGCAGGATTGGCGATCGTGATTATCCGCGAAGATCTGATCCGCACTGATTTGCCCGAAACTGTCCCGACCTACATGCGTTATGACATCCATGCTGATAATGACTCCATGTATAACACTCCCAATTGCTGGGCAATTTACGTCTGCGGAAAGGTGTTCAAGTATCTGAAGAACCTGGGTGGTCTGGAAGCAATGAATCAGATCAATATCGAAAAAGCAAAACCTCTGTATGACTTCCTGGATAACAGCAAGATGTTCAAGGGCACCGTTGTCAAAGAAGATCGTTCCCTGATGAACGTTCCTTTCGTTACTGAAAGTCCTGAACTGGATGCCGAAGTTGTGGCTGCCAGCAAGGCCGCCGGTTTTGACAACCTCAAGGGGCACAAATCGGTCGGCGGTTTACGTGCTTCCATCTATAATGCCATGCCCAAAGAAGGCGTAGATGCACTGGTCGAATTTCTGAAAGATTTCGAAGCCAAACACGGCTAATCACCAAATATAGTTAGTCAACGTCTTGTTGTGAAATGCCCTTCGCGGAGCGAAGGGCATTCTCTTGTTTTTGCATTCTGAGCTGCTTCTTGTTTTCTTAATCCTGATCCAATTTGATCTGTCACACAGAGTTACCTTTTTTTGTATAATAAAAACATGAGCGTTCCAAGAGGAAGAAAATGAGACAAAAATTCCTGTTGATAGCCGTTTTAGTACTAGTGATCGCCGCCTTTCTACCCTTTGAAGCAGTATCTGCAAAGCAGGTGCGAACGCCTGGGCTTTCGATTTTTGTAATCAAGGCGCCTAAAGATCTGAAATTATTCATCCAATTCCGAAACAGCGCACTTCCAGAACCTCTCGCAATGGAGCGTGTTTCGCGCTACTGGGAAACTTACTACAATTATTACTACCAACGCCTGCCCGGCAGGTTCGATGAAGACTTCATCGGTGCAAAACTGATCGTCCGATCCTCGCAGTATTCTTACGAGTTGCCAATCTCAAAGGACCCTGAGATGCGTCCAGATAAGCGCCTGATGACACTCGATCTGAAGCAAGGCACCCTGGTCTATGGCGAACCAGATTGGCGTGCGCCACTTTCGGTAGCGGGGCGCGTGATGCTCACACTGGTACTGGAAGGTGCTGTGTTTTATCTATTCGGAATGCGAGACAAATCGAGTTGGCTCGGCTTCTTCATTCTCAACCTGATTACCCAAAGCTTGCTGAGTATCTTTCTGGTGCACCCGTTCGAAGCCAAAGGCGACTATTTTATGCTGGTCTTTTACAGCGTTGCGATCATTCTAGTGGAAGCGGCAGTTTATTACTTCACATTTAAAGAGGTCGAACTGAACCACAAAGCACTTTTGCTTGCTTTAGTTGCCAATTTGGTTGGCTTTTTTTTGGGGGGCTGGATCATGCCCATCTTCCCAGCATAAATTTAAATTCTCCCAAGTCAGGCAGAAAATCGAGGGTACAATGCAGACACTACGCGAAAAAAGGATGTGTACGTGTTTGTGGAATGTGTTAATGATGGACAATTCCTGTATCTTTATATTTTTGATAAAATCAAGAAACGTTTGGGGTGTTTTACCAGCCTTTCTTCTTCATCCTCGCAAAATTTACAGATCTTATATTGACACATTCATGAGAGCACCTTTGAGTGCGACATAGACTTTATTAGGAAAAATAGGAGAATTTCAAATGGCTCAACCGGTTTCATTTACATCCATCATTGAGGGGGCATCAAAACTCCCCTTCGTACACGTCGACAGAAAAGATTTTCTTACCAAGAATTTGAGCAGGCTCACAACCGAATCACAGCTTCAGAAAGCTCTGGTCAATGGAACGCTTCACGCAAACATTCCTGTAGCGACGTTAGACAGCCTTGCGAATGCTGTTGTTAACGCGGAGACTGTCAGGGTGACCGCTATATCAACCGCAGCAGGTTTGCCAGGTGGAATCGCCATGGCTGCAACCATACCAGCTGACCTGGCGCAATTCTACGGTTTTGTAATCCGGATCGCGCAAGAATTAGCATATATCTATGGTTGGAGCGAGATATTTACTGAGTCTTCTAGGCTTGATAGCGCGTCGGAGTCCCAGCTTATTCTCTTTATTGGTGTCATGTCTGGGGTGGGAGTCGCCAACAAAGCAGTCACAAAACTATTTGGTGAGACTGCAATGAAGGCTGTGGCAAAAAAAGTTGCTGCGCAAGCGCTTACTAAAACTTGGTATTTTCCACTCGTAAAGAAAATCGCGGCAATGTTGGGCCAAAAAGTAGTTAAAGCAACATTTGCCCAGGGTGTTTCAAAAGCTGTTCCGGTTCTTGGTGGAGCGATATCGGGTGGTCTTACATTGGCAACTTTCAAGCCCATGGCAATCAAACTCAAGAACCATCTTTCAACATTAGCACACATGTCTCCGGAAGAATTTGTTGCCTATGAAGCAGCTAATCAAATCAATATGGAAGATGCGGTTGTAAATGAAAGAATCATTGATGTGGTGGTAGAGGATATTGCGACCAACTTCTGGGTATGTACCTGCGGTCATAAATGCCAGGGCAAGTTTTGCCCTGAATGTGGTAGTGCGAAACCAGCTGGAATACCACAATATCGGTGTGATAAGTGCAGCTGGGAACCAGCTGATAGGACTAAGCCCCCAAAATTCTGCCCAGAGTGCGGAGATAAGTTTGATGAGGGAGATATCGTGTTGGTATACGCTACTTATTAAACATAGTACAAAAAAACGAAGCGGTGAGGAGAAAACTCATCGCTTCGTTTAATTTCCAAAAAAATCAACTCTCATAATCGATATGTTTGTTTGAATCCATATTGAAATAGTTT
>DHUW01000106.1:0-507 GCA_002409365.1 Anaerolineaceae bacterium UBA5224
CCCCATTCCGAATCACGAAGCTCCGGGTCCATCATGGCTGGGCTCCACATTTCACTACTTAAAATGACAGTAGTTGGACGTTCAAGAATTTTCTCTATCATTTTCTGGGTGTCATTGATCATTTCTGGTCCATATGGACAAAAGGGCGTGGTGAGCACCATGGTAACCTTCACTCCGTCCTCTTCCATTTGAATATTTCGGATCAGTCCCAGCTCGATAAATGACAGTCCAATTTCCTGATCGTGAAGACCTGAAAGACCTTCAATAAGATCGTCGTGGTATTGGGGGTGAGTCCGGTCTATGTCCCAGATTACTGGTTGGTAATCGCTCATATTAAACCTCGTAAGAATAGAGACAAGAAGAGTCGGGGTGGCCGTTTCCGCTTTCCAGACGCAAATCTTTTCGTAAAATAGCTGAGAAATAGGCAAGATCCAGAGAACAAATCTCAGGATGACTCTGCTTCAGTTGTGAAAAGGGGCAACTGGCATTACGAATGAAAACACGATT
>DHUW01000106.1:743-13366 GCA_002409365.1 Anaerolineaceae bacterium UBA5224
CGAATCAGGAGAAAGATTATGTGCTAATGCTTCATCTGTTCCAATCCGTTGTAGAAGGTTAACAAGTGCTTCATTACCATAATTTTGCCCGATACTTGATAACAATTTATCGGTGAGGTGGAGATAGCTTAATGAAATTTCTTCCTGCCCCTGGTTAGTCAAATAATAAACCAGGTGCGGGCGACCGACCCCGTGACGTCTTTCGATGGCTTTGATCAATCCTTGGTCCTCTAAAATAAGCAGGTGGTGACGAACGGTTATTGGATTGATATCGAGTTGATCTGCCAGTTTGTTGACAGTCGCTTGCCTGGTCAAGGCTAGTGTTTTTAAGATTAAGGCTCTGTTATTTTTCATTTTTTCACTAGCAGCCAGTATACCATTTTGATGACTTTGTTGAAAATCCGAGGTCTAATGTCAAACTCACTTTTAACTATTTTTACTTGATGCCTATAGGTGGAAACATCGATATTGCTATGCTATAATTTTTTCACAGTTAATTAATAACACAAGGAGAAAATATGGCAAAGATAATTGATATCGAAGGAATTGGTCCAGTATATGCAGAAAAATTCCATAAAGTCGGAATCAAAACTGTAGAAGCCCTGCTCAAAGCAGGAGCGCAGCCAAAGGGACGTCAAGAACTGGCTGATCAGACTGGCATTAGCAAAGATTTGATCCTTGAATGGGTCAATCATGCCGATCTTTATCGTGTTAAGGGAGTTGCCGAAGAATACGCAGATCTTCTCGAAGAAGTTGGTGTTGATACTGTAGTCGAGCTGGCAACCCGCAAGCCAGAGAATCTTTATAAGAAGATCATTGAAGTGAACGACGTGAAAAAACTGGTCCGCCGCCCACCTTCACAGAAAATGGTCGAAGACTGGGTCAGCCAGGCCAAGGAAATGCCTCGCGCGGTCTTCTATTAAACCAAAAATCAGCCCTTCGATTAATACCCGAAGGGCTTTTTATTTATCAAACCGAAGCGTGTTCGATTGAACCTCTCCCGGTTTTTCTTTGCGTGGAGCAGAAATGTGCAGTTTTAACTGCTATGATTTCGTCATAGACCAACTACGCCAAAATATTTCTCTCCCATTTATATATGAACAAAAACCTCTCTATTTGAGAGATTTTTGCTTCTTTTTTTGGGAAAAATTCCCTGCTTATTTTTTGAGCATATTGAGGATGGTGTTGATGATTAATGCTCCAGATTGCTGCTGGTCTTGCCGTTTTCCTAAAGGACTGGCACTCTCCAGAGCCTGCATTATTGCCTGTAAACCAGATTGACCGTTTTGCTTTGCGGCGAAATAGGCCATGCCAACCGATATCAGGTCACTGGCGTCCAGACCAGAATCATCTTTTGCATCTGTTTGACCTCCAAGCAGGCTGCCAGCCAGATCACCTAGACCACCATTTCCTGAGGCTGTTTGTGAACCTGGACCTGAGCTGCCGGTCAGACCGCCAAGCAATCCGCCCAGTAGATCCCCTGCGTCTGGCTGGTCGCTGATCGTTGTGGGTGCTTGTTGCTGTGAACCAAGACTGCCAATCAATGATCCGAATAAATCGTCGGGTTGGGTTGGTGCAGTAGCATGGGATGTTTCCTGATCCTTGGGTTTGGTTAAGGATCCCAGAAGTGTAGAGAGAATATCGCCGCCACCCCGCTCGCTACTGCCTTGGGTACCCATCATCGCATTGATCAATGTACTTGCCGTTGATGCGTTAAATTCCTTGCCTACGAAGGCTCTCGAAGCATCAGCAAGCCCGTCGGCATAAATTTGAGCCGTTCCGCCAGTGCTCTGCTTTTTCAGAACCTTGCTGGCATAGGCGAGCTGTTCCGATACTGGTTCGGATTCTTTGCTTGCTACCGCTTTCTGGATCAGATCAAAAGTCTGAACAATATTGCTTCCATGGTTGTGGTTATAGCTGTCAGCATCGTCCAGTTCCTGGCGGTTTTCTGCCAGAACTTTGGTTATTTCTCCGAAAATGTCACTGAGGGTTAATTCCTGGGTCATTGATGATAACCTTTGACTATTTCAGATCTTCTGGTAAAACCGGGATGCGCAAAACCTGGCCGGGCTTGATGAGGTTCATATTTCCACCGATGACATCCTTATTGTGTTCATAAATCAGAGTGTAATATGCCGGAGTAGCTTTGCCATAATAGCGCATGGCGATATGGCTAAGGGTGTCGGCTGATTGTACAGTGTAGTTTTCGATATAGGCAA
The DNA here is from genome assembly GCA_002409365.1 of Anaerolineaceae bacterium UBA5224. GTDB lineage: Bacteria > Chloroflexota > Anaerolineae > Anaerolineales > Anaerolineaceae > Mesolinea. Next base: position 2,963 of record DHUW01000106.1, read on the forward strand.
CTTTATCTGACACCTGTTTGGCAACTTCATCTTTCTTCAAACCCATTTCTTCAGTTTTTTCTTTGATGGTTTCCTTAACCTCATCCAGTTTGGCTTCCGCCTCATGCTTCAGCTTTTGAACTTCATATTCCGCCTTGTGAGCTTCTGCTTCAGCTTTCTTTTGGGCGGCTTCAGCAACACGCTTTGCATTTTCTGCAGCAATCTCTGCTTCAGATTTAACATCCTTGGCAATTTCTTTTGCGGTTTGTTCTACTTCCTCTTTTTTACCAAAGAGTTTGTCAAAAATACCCTTTTTTTCTTCTGTCATTTCAAATTCTCCTTCTTTTGTTTTTTGGTGACTTTCGTCTATTTACTCTTTTGGAACGGCTTATCAATTCCCCATCCAATTTTAGCAGATTATATACATGCAGAAGAGGGAGGACAATTTTTGTGTAATGTGAATGCAGAATGTTAATAATTTTAATATTAATATAGAAAATTGACTTTACCTCATCCATCTGCTATAATGCCGCCAGTCATTTTCAGTTGAACTATCGAGGAAAAAAACTTATATGTCTACCTTAGAAATCAAGAATCTTCATGTTACCGTTGGCGGTCAGGAAATCATTAAAGGCTTCAACCTGGTGATCAACCAGGGCGAAGTTCACGCGCTAATGGGACCCAACGGCGCCGGTAAATCGACCCTTTCGAATGCGATCATGGGGCATCCCAAACACGAAATCACGGAAGGTCAGATTCTGCTGGACGGTGAAGATATCACTCATTTGCCCGTCGACGAACGCTCGCATAAAGGCATCTTCCTTGCATTCCAATATCCGGTGGCGATTCCTGGAGTGACCATGGCAAACTTTTTGAGGGTTGCTGTCAATGCAAAGCTCAAGGCAGAAGACCCCAATTCCAAGGGGATTTCTCTGGTCGAGTTTCGTCGGAAAATGAAAGCTAAGATGGATATGCTGAAGATGGATTATTCTTTTGGCGGTCGTTATCTTAACGAGGGATTTTCAGGTGGTGAAAAGAAGCGCGCTGAAGTACTTCAGATGGCGATGCTGGAACCTAAATTCGCGATCCTGGACGAAACTGACTCAGGTTTGGACATTGACGCGATCCGCATCGTTTCTGAAGGGGTTAACTCTTTGTCTGGCGGTGACATTGGCATCCTGGTGATCACCCATTATCAGCGCCTCTTAAATTACATCAAGCCTGAATTCGTGCATATTATGTACGATGGAAGGATCGTTGAAACAGGCGGACCAGAACTTGCATTGAAACTGGAAGAGCATGGTTACGATTGGATCAGGGATGAATTCGACAAATCCGAAGAATTCGAAAACCAGGTGCAAGGTTAGCAATGACAGATTCTAATGAAAGAGATATGCTTGAAACCCTGGGTAAGAACTATGAATATGGTTTCAATGACCCAGACCGTTCAAGTTTCAAAAGCAGAAAAGGGTTGGATGAGGAGGTTATCCGGCAAATCTCAGCTTTCAAGGAAGAGCCTGCCTGGATGCTTGAGTTTCGCTTGAAAGCTTACCGACATTTTCTTGAGAGACCAATGCCCACCTGGGGACCAGATCTGAGCGGACTGAACCTGGATGAGATCTATTTCTATGTTCGGCCAGAAGAGATCAATCAGAAGTCCTGGGAGGATGTCCCCGAGACAATCAAACATACCTTTGATCGTTTAGGGCTGCCGGAAGCTGAGCAAAAATATCTGGCAGGTGTCGGCGCACAATATGACTCTGAAATGGTCTACCACAACATCAATGAAGCGCTTGAAAAACAAGGCGTGATCTTTTTGAGCATCGAAAACGGCTTAAAGCAATGTCCGGATTTGTTTCGGGAATATTTTGGGACGGTTGTACCCATCCAGGATAACAAATTCGCTGCCCTCAATAGCTCGGTCTGGTCAGGCGGGTCTTTCGTCTATGTTCCCAAAGGTGTGAAGGTGGATTTACCGCTGCAGGCTTATTTCCGTTTGAACAACGCCAGCATTGGGCAGTTTGAGCGCACTTTGATCATCGCTGATGAGGGTTCGCAGGTGCATTATGTGGAAGGCTGTACTGCACCCACGTACAGCACCGAGTCCTACCACAGCGGTGTTATTGAGATCGTGGTTAAGAAAGATGCCCGCGTGCGTTACTCCACCATCCAAAACTGGTCAACCAATGTTTATAACCTGGTCACACAGCGTGCTTCGGTATTTGAGAATGGAACGATGGAATGGGTGGATGCCAACCTTGGTTCAAAGGTAACCATGAAGTACCCCTCCTGTTATTTACGGGGTGAGGGTGCCCACGGAGAGATGCTCTCTGTTGCCTTTGCTGGTCCTGGTCAGATCCAGGATGCAGGTTCGAAGATGGTGCATTTCGCTCCCAACACCAGCAGCAAGATCACCTCAAAATCGATCTCACGCGGTAACGGACAGGCATCTTACCGGGGACTTGTGAAAGTAACCCGAGGATTGAAAAACGTTCGCTCAAATGTGGTCTGCGATGCACTTTTGCTGGACCCGGAATCACGTACCGATACCTGGCCAACCATTGACAACGAATCTTCAGATGTCAAAATTGGTCACGAAGCCTCAGTGAGCAAAGTTGGTGAGGAGCAGTTGTTTTACCTGACCAGCCGTGGTTTGAGTGAAGAAGAAGCTACTACCATGATCGTCTCAGGTTTTATCGAGCCCCTGGTTAAGGAATTGCCCATGGAATATGCCGTGGAAATGAACAAACTTGTCCAACTTCAAATGACTGGAGCAGTAGGGTAAGATGGTAACCAGAACAGATTCACCCTACCAAATTTTCAAGAAAAACGAACTTCCTGACCCCTGGGAAGTTGGTTTTCAAAATAATTTAACCAACTGGCCAACGGAATTGCACCCACAACTTCAGGCTGCCTGGGAATCGGCATCAACCCAAACTTTTCCAAACCGAAAAGACGAGAGCTGGCGCTGGATGGACTTCAAGCCACTTGATCTTGAGAGCCTGACTCTTAACACACATGGCAGCCCGCTGCGTCTGACAGTTCGCCATATCCTGGAAGATGATGAACCAGGAACTGAGCGTGCTTCCATCCCGCAAGGCGTCATAGTTACAACGATGAGAGAATTGGTAGCTACTGACCCCGATCTGGCGGTCAGACTTTTGACCGCAAGTCCGGTCACAAGCGGGGGCATTTTCGCAGAGCTGCCATCTGCCCTGGCGAATGATGGCCTGATTGTTTATATTCCACGAGGTGTTACAGTTGAGGGTGCTGTGCAATGTTATTTGGAAGTATCCCTCGATCAGCGAGCAGCTTTTACGCGCAGCCTGGTCTGGCTGGAAGAAGGTGCCGCCCTTAACCTGGAAGTTGGCTGGTTTTCTGACCCTTCCTCGGAATGTGGTTTTCATAATGGCAGCCTGGATGTATACCTGGGTGGTCGCAGTAACCTCCATCTGGATGAACGTCAGCAATTTGACAAAAATTGCTGGAACATTACCTACGAGACTGCCCATTTGGGAGCTGATTCCCAGTTCAACTGGAATTATGCTGCCGTCGGCAGCAACACCAGCAAAAACTTTATCAAGGTTGAGTTGGACGGCAAAGGAAGCCAGGCAAATCTGCAGGGAGTAATGTTCCCTTCAGACGGGCAAGTGATCAACCTGGATACCCGGCAGAACCACTGGGCAGAGCGAACAGTCAGCAACCTTTTATACAGAAGCGTTGCCCGGCAGAAAGGTCGTTCAATCTGGCACGGAATGATCTATGTCGATCCAAAAGCCCGACAAACTGATGCCTATCAGAGCAATAAGAACCTGGACCTGGACGATTCTGCTGATGTCAAATCGGTGCCCGGCTTGGAAATCCTGAACGAAGATGTGAAATGTTCTCACGGTGCGACCGTTGGAAGCATTGATGAAGAGGAAATGTATTATTTACAGGCGAGAGGAATTCCGCCAATTGAAGCTGAAACCTTGATCGTGGAAGGCTTCTTTAACGAGGTGATTCAATCCTTCAAGCTCGAAGGAACCCGCAGGGAACTGTTGGAACAATTGATGACAAGAATGAGTTTATTGGGGAATGGAGATCGAAAAAAATAATATGAGAAATACAAGTTTCATGCGACCACCTGAGCAAGAAGAAACCTACAAAATCGGCGACCGGGTCGAAGTCTTTTGTGACCATGAAGACAGCGCAGGTCAGCGTGTCCGTGATTGGCTAAAAGGCACCGTCGTCCAGATTGACAATAAACTGGTTGCGGTGCAGTTCAGACAAAATGTTTATCTTACTGATGGATGGATGGTTCCAGACCGCATACTTTGGTATCCGCTCGAATCAACCAACGTACGACCTTACGTCTACCAGAAGAAGAAATCTGATCCACTCAATGAGATCGATCTGGACAGTCTTAATTTGTTTTAGAAAATTGCCCAACAATTCGAATAATATCAAAACCTTCAGCAAAAGGACGCTCTGCTAAAGCCCCGTGTCGAAGGGCAGTAGCGCGAATGATATCCGGAGAGAAATAATAGCGACCCGCATAGGTGGTGTACTCTGCCAGGGCTGCTATTTTTGTTTCCACGGCTTTCTCGCTGACCTCTGCCAGAAAATGAGGGAAGAAACCGTAACTACTGCGCAAAACGTCGTAACCCAAGACTGTAGTTCCGCGGAAAGCACGTGTGGCTTCTTCGGTCAGTGTCTGATGGTCCTGGTGGATATCCTTGGGCGTATTTACGAAGACGATCTCAGGCTGGTACTTTTTGCGCAGCTCGAGCATCTCCTGGAGCATTTCCTGGCGAAAGTCCGGAAAACGCCTGGTCTCGTAACTGCCTAATCCAATTTGGTGATCCTGCAAACCAAGCACATGCATGCTGCTGTAATGTTCATCAGCCAGGTGTTGTAAATCGGGGTTCTTCTTGTTATCTGAAAATGTCATGCAAAAGATGTCTGCCATACCAACCAGATCTGCAAGCAAAGCGCCACAGCCCAGCTCGATGTCATCAGGGTGGGCACCCAGAAACAGCAAGGATTTTCCGTAAAAGGTCATGTTATTCATAATGTCTCTCACTTGGTGGCGATGAAACCACCAACCACCTTGGTCATCACCAGGCTGCCATCGCGTTCCAGGTACTTCTGGGCGGTCTTTTCGATAGCTGCCATCACATCCTCGAACTCCTCGTGGGTCTGGAAAAGCGAATTCCATAATTTTCGGTCTTCAGACATGGAAGCCCGGGTATAAACCATAAAAGGCTCTACCGAGTTAAAGGTCAGGGGATTTTCGAAGATATGTTGTTCAACATTGCTAAAAAGATCCTGCATCGTGCCCAAAATTTGAGAGGCATAGCGGGAACTGCCGGGCATGGGTGGAATTGGTTTGCCTGTAGCTTCTTTGATAATGTCATAAAAGAGCTGTTTATTGCTTGGCATGGGACCGGTGGTGAAGAGACGACCGCCAGTTACCAGCAGGCGATGTATCTCAGCAAGCGTGAAGGGGATGTCTTGCGCGTAGTAAATGGTGAAGCAAGCTGATATCAGGTCATAATGATTTTCGGGTAAGTCGAAAGGCTGATTGAAATCAAGGAATTTGAAATCCACGGCATTATTGATTTCCTGGTTCTTAGTACGGGCTTCTTCCAGCAGTGATTCTGAAACATCCGTGCCAGTGATTTGTACGTCGCCGTTCAGGTAGTGGTAAAAAGAGAAGCACTGCTTGCCAGAGCCGCAACCGACATCCAAAATTTTTATGCCAGGTTTCAGGTCGAGAGTTTCGAGCATCCATTGGTCGATATCGCGACTGCCAAATTGGGAGTGGATGTTGATGCGCTTGGCAAGATCATCGGTTGTTTCTTGGAAATCAATCTTCATTATTGCCTCAATTCTAAATTTCTAAAGGGTAAGTATACTTTGCCGATGGGCAAGTTTCAAGCTGTGACTGGTTTTATCGCTTGGGCGGTCATTTAATCTGAAATCTGCTCCTGGACATACTTGCTAAAGAACTTGCCAAATTGCTCAAGAGAAGCCTGGATGTCTTCATAAGTCGCCTTCGAGTCCGCGGATGGCGAACCGGCGATGGCGATATACCAGGTTTTCTCACCACATTTTAAAATACCCATATCGGCAACAGCTATCGGGTTGAGATTGGTGCCACGTTTGTTGTAAAAGGTACATTGCGGCAAATCATCCAACATCACACCCAAGAGATTCTCATCATTTTCTGTGTAAGTGCTCATAAGGTCAAGTAAATAATTGCTGAATTCGTCGTTCAATTCCTCATGGGTGTAAATTTTTTTCAATGCAAGCAAAAGATCGTCTACAGTACTGCGGCGCGGGTTGAAGGTGGTTTTTTTCAATCCCCACCAATCAAGATAATTCCTTAGTCGGTTGCTCCCACGAGCGAAATATTCCAAATCCATCGTGGCTTGCTCTTCGCTGCGGATGACCATTGCTTCGAGCATGGTGCTGAAATTCCGCCCGATACCGTAATTGTGAATGTCTTCTACTGTATCACCGCGATACTCGAGGATCTTCAACACTACCATGGCGAGAGGAATTTTGATCATCGAAGCCGGAAAGAAAATCTTATCAGGATTGCGGGCATAAAGCCTTTCACCATCCAGAGTCTCGATGCCAATATGCCAGTCGACCCCCTCAATTAATGCCTGGTCTAAAAGCTCTGCCAGGTTCTGTTCAGGTATTATTGTCGGCGTTGCTGTGGCGGTCGCAGGCTGACTGGGTGAAGTTTGAGCAGTGGTTGAGGTAGCTTGTTGTGTTGGGGTCGTTGTAGCTGAAACCTCAGGGTTGGATTCAGTGGGGTTAGGTTGGATTTTGGTCGGCTGGCATGCCTGGAAGAGCATGCTGAAAGTCAAAATGATCGGCAGGATCCTGACGATCAGACGATTTCGTGATTTTAACATTGTGTTCATCAACAAATTCTAGGGAGCATTTCACCAGCCAGCATATCCAGGTGGCGCGTAGTTCCCAGGGGTGTTTTTAGCAATAACTGTCCAGATGAGCCTTTTTCAACGACACCGATTTGAACGGCTTTTTGACCGTAGGGGTGCTTTTTTAAAGTCTCGAGTGCTAAAGCTGCGCTGGCAGATGGCACGATGACGATCAGTTTGCCTTCATTTGCCATATACAGGGGGTCAAGCCCAAGCATGTTACAGGCACTTTGCACGTCGCGGTCAACAGGAATACTTTCTTCCCGCAATTGGATTGTAACTTTGCTTTGGCAGGCGATTTCGACCAAAGTGGTTGCCAGACCGCCGCGGGTTGGGTCACGCAGAACATGGACATCGGGTACCGCTTCAATCAAATTGGCGATCATACCATTCAATGGGGCAACATCAGATTGGATCTGGCTGTGAAACCCGAGGTTGCCGCGAGCTTCTGCAACGGCGATGCCATGATTGCCGACCGGTCCGTTCAAAATTACCACATCACCTGGCATGGCAGACTGACCGGAGATCTTGTAACTGCCTTCTGCCCAACCGATGCCCGTTGTGCTAATAAAGATACCGTCAGATTTCCCTTTTTCAGTAACTTTCGTGTCTGCTGCAATAATTTGAACCCCAGCTTCTTCGGCAGCCTGGGACATTGAAACCAGGATGCGCTTGAGGTCACTGATCGGAAATCCTTCTTCCAAAATGAAAGTCGCTGTCAGGAACTTAGGTACGGCGCCGAGCATGGAAACATCATTGACCGTGCCGCAAATGGATAACCGACCGATATCGCCACCAGCGAAAAAGAGCGGAGAAACGATATGAGCGTCGGTCGAAACCACCAGGTTTTGATCTTTCGGCACGTCCCGAAGAGCTTGCAGCATGGCAGCATCATTACCCTGGTTGAGGATCACGTTACCGAGATATTTTTGAAAAACATTTTGAATCAAACTGTGGGTCATTGCCCCGCCGGCACCATGCCCGATCACGATGTGATCATGTTTGCTGATCGGAACTGGGCAGACTGAGCCTTCGATTATTGATAACTTAGTATCCATATTAGCGTACCTTGTGATAGCGGTAATAAGCTGAACAGGCGCCTTCTGCGGACACCATGGGTGCGCCCAACGGGTTGGTGGGAGAGCACAGAGTACCGAAGGCTGGGCATTCATTTGGTTTCGCCATACCGCGAAGAATGGAACCAGCAATACAGTGCGAGGATTCCTGCAATTGGGCAAGTTGAATATCAAAGCGGGTGCTTGCATCGAACTTTTGGTAAGCTTCCCGCAAACCAAGCCCCGATTTTGAAATCATGCCGATACCACGCCACTGACGATCGACCGGTTCAAAAACCTGGGTGATAATCGCCTGGGCAGCCTTATTGCCTTCTCGTGTGACATAACGGGGGTAGGCATTTTCGACCTCAAAACGACCTTCCTCAAGTTGGCGAACTGTCATAAGAATACCTAATGCAAGATCGAGCGGGTCGAAACCAGTCACGACGATAGGGGTACGAAATTTTTCGGCGATTGGTTCGTATTCCCAATAACCCATGATGGAGCAAACATGACCAGCGGCTAAAAAAGCGTTGACACGATTTCCAGGGCTCTGCAGAATGGCATGGATAGCAGGTGGAACCAGGACGTTCGCAGGCAGGATAAAGAAGTTTTTAAGACCAAGCTTTTCGGCGTGCAAAAGACTGGCAGCAATGGCAGGTACGGTAGTTTCAAAACCAACAGCGAAAAAGACTACTTGTTTGTCAAGGTTTTCTTTTGCCAGTCTGACAGCATCCATGGGAGAATAAACGATGCGCACATCTGCGCCTTTTGCCCTGGCGCTGAAAAGGTCAGAGTTTGAACCGGGTACGCGCAGCATATCGCCGAAACTGGTGAAAATCACGCCAGGTTGTGCTGCAATCTGCAAGGCGCGCTCAATCAGTTCCAAGGAAGTCACGCAAACCGGGCATCCTGGACCATGGATCAGATTAATTTCCACGGGGAGCAGTTGATCGATTCCGTACTCCATGATCGAATGGGTCTGTCCACCACAAATTTCCATGATGTTCCAGGATTTGGTGGTGATTCGTTTTATCTCATCCATGACCAACCTGGTTTGCTGGATGGATTCCGGGCTTACTCTACTGGCGGTCATTGAGATACCTGGTCTCCATAAAGGTCCTGGTAGAAAGCTTCAAGGTCCTTCAAGATCTTCAGGGTTTCACTGGCTTCCTGGTCAGAAAGCACGTTTAAAGCAAAGCCGGCGTGCACCAGGACATATTGATCCACCTGCGCTTCCGGGGTTGTTGCCAGGCAAACTTCCTGGACCACGCCATCAAAATCGACCTTGGACATCAAGATACCGTCGATATCATAGATTTCAATTACTCTTCCGGGTATTCCCAGGCACATAGTTACTCCTTGAACATTCCTGTTTGAAAAAGCGCAGTCATCAACTGACCCAAGGCGACACCGCCGTCGTTAGTGGGCACCTGGTGGTGCCACAACGGCGAAAAACCAGCTTTTTCGAGCGCAGGAATGATGTTCTTGATCAATCGTTTATTCTGCCACACTCCACCTGAAATTGCCACAGTATTGAGCCCAGTTTCATCTCGCAAACGCTGGCAGACATCCAACGCAAGCTTGAGCACTCCGTTATGAAACTTTGCAGAAATCAAGGCTTGAGAGAGATTATTTTGAAGGTCAGCTAAAATTTGCTCAAATAGTGGTTTGAGTAAAATCTGTTCGCCTTCTATAAAGAAGTCATAAGCTAACAACTCATTTGGGTCGACAATCGACTCAAGGGCGATCGCGTTCTGAGCTTCGTAGTTGATCTCCTGGTATAACCCAATCAAGGCTGCCACTGCGTCAAAAAGCCTGCCCATACTGCTATGGAAGGACGTGTTGAAGCCTGTATCGACCTGGTGAACTAATACTTGTCTTTCAATTTCATCCAGAAAACGGAATGGTGCCAGGGTTTCAGCTTGGTTAAGCAAACCAAATTTGTGCAGATAGGCCAGGGCAAGACGGGCAGGTTTGCGAATCGAGACATCACCGCCTGGCAGTGGGACGTATTCAAGATGGAAGCGGCGTTCAAAACCTGAATAATTCGTCAGCAGCACCTCACCGCCCCAAATGGCACCATCTGTACCGTAGCCGGTACCGTCGAAAGCCAAACCGATGACCGGGTCGTCTGATTTCCAACCATTATCAGCCAGGCAGGCGCTGATATGGGCATGGTGATGCTGAACCTGGACCAGTGGGAGCTGATCCCTTTCTGCACGACCCTGTGCGTAGCGGGTTGCCAGGTAATCGGGATGCAAATCGGCAGCGATCAGTTGCGGTTGGATCCTGAATATCTGCTGGTAGTGGTCAATTGCCTTCGTGTATGCTGCCAGTGTCTCCTGGTTTTCAAGATCACCAATATGGTGACTGACAAAAGCATAGCGATCGCGGGAAAGTGCGAAAGTGTTCTTTAGGTGTGTACCAGC
>DHUW01000106.1:13657-38581 GCA_002409365.1 Anaerolineaceae bacterium UBA5224
CGGGTCTCGATTGGTCGGTTGTGCAGCAGGAAAGCATCGGCGATGTCACCCAGTTTCTCGAGTGCTTCGTCATTCTCGGTTACGATCGGCTCTTCACTCAAATTGCCACTGGTCATGACCAGGACTTCAGGGTAATTGTCTCTTTTTTCCAGAAGGAGATAATGTAAGGGAGTGTAGGGCAGCATAAACCCGAGCGTGTCTTGATCAGGTGACACAATTTTTGCCAACTCCTTTCCTTTTTCCGTCAGGTTAAATACGACAATGGGTTTCTGGGTGGAGGTCAGCAAATTTTCTTCTTCTGGAGAGATTCGGGCATACTCCCGGATGATTTTCAGATTCCAGGACATAAGCGCGAAGGGTTTGCCACTTCTGCGCTTGCGAAGCCTGAGTTCAGAAACAGTGCCTGTATTTTGAGCGTCGCAAGCCAAATGAAATCCACCCAAGCCTTTCAGTGCAAGGATTTTTCCATCTGCCAACATCTGGCGGGTAACCTGGATTGCTTCTTCTCCAACTGAGATTGGTTTGTTTTTCGTTTGAAGCCAGACTTGTGGTCCGCAAACCGGGCAGGCGATGGGTTGGGCGTGAAAACGCCGGTCGCTGGGGTCTTGATATTCTCGCGCACAATCTGGGCAGAGCGGAAAACCAGCCATGCTGGTGTTGGAACGATCGTAGGGGATGCTTTTCACGATCGAAAAGCGCGGACCGCAGTTGGTACAGTTAATAAACGGGTAGCGATAACGACGGTCAGAAGGGTCGAAGAGTTCCTTCAGACAATCCGGGCAGATGTCCAGATCAGGGGAGACCGGCAAAAAAACAGTCTGATCATCCTGGCTTTCGATGATTTCGAAGATTGTGTAAGCGTGGACAGGTACTTCCCAGGTTTGAAAGTCATCGACATGAGCCTTAAGGGGCGGGTTTTCTCTCAGCTCCTGTAAAAATGCATTCACCTGCGAGGCGTCACCGTACACTTCAATTTCAACACCGTGAGCGGAGTTTAAAACCCAACCCTTCATGCCATGTTTTTGCGCATAGCCATAAACCGTTGGTCTGAAGCCAACACCCTGGACGATGCCTGTAATCAGCACCCGCTTGTTAATTGCGTTCATTTATTCCTGAATATTCCCAACCTTTTCCTGCAGCCACTTGATCCAGCCGTCAAAACCTTCACCAGTTTTTGCACTGACCTCGAAAGTTTTTAAATTGGGGTTGAGCATCTCGACACCTTGACGGAAGTAATCCATACGAAAATCAATATACGGCAACAGGTCGACCTTGTTGATGATCAGCACATCAATATTGCGGTAGATATTTGGGTACTTGTAGGGCTTATCATCGCCTTCAGGAACCGACGCAATGAGGATATTAGCATGATTGCCAAGCACAAAACTAGCAGGGCAGATCAAGTTGCCCACATTTTCGATCAGAAGCAGATTGATCTCATCGAGGTCGAACTCATCAAGCGCCAGACCGACCATATTGGCGTCCAGGTGGCAGTCGCCGCCGGTGTTGATCTGGACTGCGGGCATGCCAGCTGCGACGATTTTGTCGGAGTCGATCGTGACGGGAGCAGTATCACCTTCCATTACTCCCAGGTGGATATCCTTGGGCAATCTGGCGATGGTTTGAAGAATAAAAGTGGTTTTGCCAGCGCCTGGTGATGCCATGACATTAATGGCAAAAACACCGTGGTCATCCAGTTTTTTTCTGTTTTGCTGCGCTAATTGTTCGTTGGAATCCAGAATTCTTTTAACGATCTCAACTCGTTGTTTCATCTGTGTTGTTTTCCTCTTTTCGAATTTCGATATGGTCGACCTGGAACTCTTCTCCAGTGATAATTTCGATATTGATGCTTTTACAATTGGGGCAGGGAACCAGTTCGTCCTCCATAGTAAATTCCGTATCACAGTTCAGGCAGTGTAAAACCGCCGGGATGCGGTTGAAGTGGAGGATTGCTTCCTCTGCAATGGTGCCCTTGCTGATATGATCCCAATAAAATTGAACAGAATCATCGATGATGGATGAAAGAGCCCCGATCGAGAGGGTAATATCGGTTACTTTTAGGGCATGATTTTCCTTGGCAGACTGGATCACAATCGCCAGAAGGCTTTCTGTTACTGATAATTCATGCATAAAAAAATTATACCCCTCGTGATGAGGGGTATTTGCCTGCGATATCTAAGCCTAAGAGCAGACCAGGTATTCTGGATGGGCATAAATATAATACTGCCTAGGACGCATATAGCCGACAAGGCAGATACCAGCTTTTTCTGCAATCCCTATCGCCAGGGCTGTCGGCGAGGTGCGGGAAACAAGGATCAGACTTCCTATTGAAACGCTTTTTAGGATCATCTCAGAACTTATTCGCCCACTGATCATCATTATTGTCGGGTTAATCCTGTTTTCCATCCGCAACCAGGCTCCAGCCAGTTTGTCCAGACAATTATGACGCCCTAAATCTTCCATGATGATGTCAATATCCTGACCATCGCTCAATGCTGCACTATGAAACCCTCCTACGAGGTCGTGCAATTTTTGTTCTTCATTAAAACGAGTATAAAGCCAGGACAATTTTTTGGCAGGCAATGAGAACTCACCGACGTTTCTTGCTGCAATTTCATTATGGGGTAATGCCATCCCGGTAGTTGTACGATGAAAATGGCTCGGTTTTGTGACCTGCCTGTCCAATTTAATTTCGATCCTTGAAAAGTCCGGGTTTAATTGCATAGATAGAACCTGACCCATATCAGAAATTACGTTTTCATTCCAAAGAAAACCAAGTGCGAGTTCTTCCAAATTTGTCGGAGAACAGATGAAGGTTACCCATTTTTCGCCGTTGATGATCAATTCCAGCATATGCTCCTGGATGACTGGTATGTTTTCGTCGATGCAAGAGTCGTTTGAGATTGTATAAGTCTTTACTTTATATTCACGATAAGGTTTTTGTGTTTTCATAGAATTAATATGTATGGCAATAATCCCTGATTAATATTGTGTTTATTCGAAAATTTGCTAGGTCCATTATAATAGCCAATGAGGTGTTATGGAATCGAATACCAGTTCTAGCTCTATAAGTTTAGTTATCCAAGCTGGAGGGAAATCCAGCAGAATGGGCGAAAATAAGATGCTTATGCAGTTCTTGGGAGTACCTTTAATCGAAAGAGTGCTGGAAAGGACTAAAAATATCGCCCAGGAGGTTATTGTCGTAAGCAATGTACCGGATGAGTTGGCGTTTTTGGATGCAAAAATTGTGAGAGATAGCATCGGTGGTCTGGGCGCTATTGGAGGACTATATACGGCAATGGACAAAGCCAGTAACGAATTAGTAGCGGTGGTTGCCGGCGACTTGCCTTTTGTGAGTACTGCTATTCTCAATGAGGGAGTACGGCTTCTTGAGTTAACAGGTGGGGATGTGGCAATTCCGAAGATAGGGAGAAAGTTTTTTGAACCACTTCACGCTGTTTATCGCCGGGATACTTGTAAGAACGCGATTTTTCAGGCAATTAAGGAAGATAAAAGGCGTTTGGTTTCATGGCTACCATCAGTTCGAGTCATTGAGATGGATGATGAACTGTGTCGACAGTTGGACCCAGATAGCCTGGCTTTTACCAATATCAATAGTAAGGAAGATTTCTTGCAGGCTGAACAAATCGGACTTTGCTACCAGACCAAATAGGACTTGAAAGAAAAAAGAAAAAACCCCGCTAGTTGAACAGCGGGGTTTTTTGTTACCTAGAAATTAGTTTACTGCCTCGATCTTGACCGCGGTGACTTTATATTCCGGAATCTTGGCAATCGGGTCCAGTGCAGCTTTAGTCAGTTCATTGACATTGGCTTTGGGGAAGTGGAAGTTGCCATAGATCAAACCTTCTGGCACACGATTGGTTACCCAGGCACGTGCTGTGATTTCACCACGACGTGAAGTAACTTTTACATGGTTCACTTCTTCATTCAATCCAAGCTGGGAAGCATCTTCAGGTGAAACCTCGATCAGAGGTTCACCATAGATTTCCATCAATTCTTTAACACGACGGGTTTGCTCGCCACTATGCCAGTGATAAATCACGCGACCAGTAGTCAACATGACCGGGTAATCCTTATCGGGCAATTCGGAAGGATCCAGGTGAATCGCAGGTAAGAATGTAGCTTTACCGCGGGTGAACTTTCCGATGTGCAGAATAGGCGTTCCGGGATGGGTTGCATCTGGGCAAGGCCAGCATAAAGTCTCACCGGCATTCAGCCGGTCATGCGAGATACCGCCATAACTGGGGGTTAGAGCAGCCACCTCAGCCATAATCTCACTTGAATCAGCATAATCCCAACCTGCATGAGGAGCAGAAGAATCGATCTGGCGACCGCCCTGGGCTATGACACGTTTTGCCAGATCGGAAATCACTGCCCAATCAGGTCTGGAGTCACCGCGAGGAGTGATAGCTTCACGTACCATTTGCACACGGCGTTCGGTACTTGTAAATGTGCCTGTTTTTTCAGCGAAGGTAACACCAGGTAAGAGCACATCTGCATATTTTGAGGTCTCTGTTGGGAAAATCTCTTGAAGTGCAAAGAAATCTAACTCTTCAAGGCAGTGCCTGATGTGATTGGTATCAGGATCTGTCATCATCGGATTTTCGCCCAGGATGTAAAGTGCCTTGGTGGTTCCTTCAAGAACACCCGGTATGATCTCAGTGACGGTTTTGCCAACTTTATTCGAAAGTGTGGTACCCCAGGCTTTTTCGAATTTTTGTTGAGAAATCTCAGCAGTAACCGACTGATAACCAGGATAAACATTGACCAAGCAGCCCATATCACAGGCTCCCTGGACGTTATTTTGACCACGCAATGGGTTCACACCGCTACCAGGAATACCAAAGTTGCCGAGCAGTAACTGTAAATCAGCCAGGGAAAATACGTTATGAACACCAACAGTATGCTGGGTGATACCCATCGCCCAGAAAACAGCCATAGGCGCATTCTTTACAATTATTTCCACTGCCTGATACAATTTTTCAACAGGAAGACCAGTAATTTCTGAGACCTTCTCGGGTGGATATTTTTTGACGTTTTCTACCAGTGCATCAAAGTTTTCTGTTCGTTCTTCAATAAACTGCTTATTCTCATAACCTTTTTCAAGGATGATATACATCATACCGTTAACCAGGGCTATGTCAGTACCGGGTTTATGCTGAAGGTGCAAAGTAGCAAATTCAGTCAGCTCGATTTTTCGGGGATCTGCCACAACCAATTTGACACCTCGATCCAACACCGCCTGACGCATCTTTGCGCCAAAGACCGGATGTTGTTCGGTAGTGTTTGAACCGATAACGAACATAGAGTTTGCGTGCTCATAGACATCCTGCATTGTATTAGTCATTGCACCAGAACCGAGAGTTGTTGCCAGGCCTGCTACTGTACTGGCATGACAAAGACGTGCACAAT
This sequence comes from Anaerolineaceae bacterium UBA5224, assembly GCA_002409365.1. Classification (GTDB taxonomy): domain Bacteria; phylum Chloroflexota; class Anaerolineae; order Anaerolineales; family Anaerolineaceae; genus Mesolinea. The sequence goes on from DHUW01000106.1 coordinate 19,091, forward strand.
GGTCAATATTGTTTGTACCAATCACCTGGCGGGCAAACTTATTCATTAAGTAGTTTTCTTCGTTTGTGCATTTTGCAGAAGATAACACACCGACACTGTCAGGACCATATGTATCACGTGACCGGGCGAGGTTTTGGGCAACAAGGTCGAGCGCTGTATCCCAATCGGTCTCCACCCAGGCTCCACGATCGGCCTTTGAAGGGCGTGTGGTACCGTTGAGAAGGTACTCGCGCACCAAAGGTTTGGTGAGACGATCCTCATGATGGATATAAGGAAATCCGAAGCGTCCTTTAACACAGAGGTGCATTCCATTGGCCGGAGCGAGCGGGTTGGAAGTAACTTTCACTACCTTGTCATTAATGACATTGAAGTCAAACTGGCAGCCAACACCACAGTAAGCACAGGTTGTGGTTACTTTCTTTTCAGCAGGCTGAGTGTTAATTGTAGGTTTCAATGACAAGGCGCCAGTGGGACAATAAGCAACACATGCTCCGCAGGATTCACAGCGAGCATCGATCATATTTTCATCTATGCCGGCTGTAATATGAGATTCAAAGCCTCTTTCCGAAACACCCCAGACAAACCGCCCCTGAACTTCGGCACAAGCTCTAACACAGCGAGTACACAGAATACATTTGTTCCGATCTATAAAAACGAAAGGATTGGGGTCAGGGTCAATTTCATAGCGCTTTTTTGAGGACATGTGCTGATGAGGGTCCAAGCCATATTGATGTGCCAGTTTGAATAGTTCATTGTTTGACTCATCAGGTTTGTAACCTTCGTCGTAGTAAACGCTCAAAAGAAGTTTAAGAACCAATTTTCGCGAAGAAGTCAAAGCTTCGTTTTCAGTCTCAATTTCCATACCTTCATTTATTGGAGTTGTGCAGGCTGTCTGTAACGCTCTTGCTCCTTTGACTTCTACCAGGCACATGCGACATGCTCCTGTCGGAGAAAGGTCTTTGTGGTTGCAAAGTGTTGGAATTGTAATTCCAGCATGATTCGCAGCCTGCAGAATTGTCCAATTGGGTTTTGCATCAATTTCGATGCCATTTATTATTATTTTTGTCATTTGTTTTCCTTCTAAGTGTGATAATTCACAGCGCTTAGCATTGTCCTTTCAGCAATCGATTCGAGGCTACTTGTTTTTTCTGAGATAAATCAACCAATAAACCGCACCAATGAAGAATGCGCCACCGATAATGTTTCCAATCGTAACCGGGAGCAGATTCTTCAAGAAGAAATTACCAAGTGTAAGATTAACAAATTCACCTGCACCAGCGGTAAAAGCTGGATCGAACCATTTGATGAAGAGACCCATCGGAATAAAATACATATTTGCCACACTATGTTCAAAACCTGCAGCTACGAAGGCAGTGATGGGCAGAATAATGGCGGCAATTTTTCCTCCAGTTGTCCGAGCGGAGAAGGTCATCCACACTGCAAGACAAACAAGCATGTTGCACATAATTCCTAAACCAATTGCTGCTCCAAACTCCAGCCCTGATTTTGAATTAGCAATCGCCAATGCTGTTTTACCGACTGCTCCTCCAGCAAATGTGTATTGTTTCGCAAGGAGCATGATGGTTGCAACGATGACTGCGCCAACCAAATTGGCAAGGTAAACGACTCCCCAATTCCGAAGCATTTGCTTCAGAGTAATCTTCTTACTCAATACAGCCATAATCATCAGATTGTTACCAGTGAAGAGTTCTGCACCGGCAACGATTACCAGCACCAGCCCGACGCTGAAAATTAACCCTTTAAGCAGCGAATTCAGACCAAAGGGAAAATCTGCTCCATTTGTGGCTACGGTTGTGCATAAAATCGCACCAAAAGCAATGAACGCACCGCCATAAAGACCAAGCAAAAACATTGTCCAAAAATCGAGACTGGCTTTCTTCACGCCAATATTTACTGTTTTAGCAGCCACTTCTGCCGGGGTAAGATCATCAACTGAAATAATAGGTTCTGCCATCTTTACTTTCCTTTATATTTTTTTATTAATTGACTTCTACAGCTTCGAAGTTACAGACCTGGTGACAAATACCACAACGAATACAAACATCTTTATTGATGGTGTGAGTGAGCTTGCGTTCACCAGTAATTGCGCCGACCGGACAGTTTCGGGCGCACACGGTACAACCGGTGCATTTCCCATCAACAATCTGGTAGGTGATAAGGTTGCGGCAGACCTTCGCCGGACAACGTTTTTCGTAAATGTGGGCTTCGTATTCATCCAGGAAGTGTTTGAGTGTTGACTCCACGGGATTGGGAGCACCTTGCCCGAGACCACAAAGACTGTTTTTCTTGATCACCGCGCAAAGAGTACGCAACTCATCGATATCTTCTGGTACACCTTCTCCTGCACAGATCCGCTCAAGAATTTCGAGGATTTGGCGAGTGCCAATACGGCAGGGTACGCATTTACCGCAGGATTCTTCCTGGGTAAATTCCATAAAGAAGCGGGCAATGTCGACCATACAGGTATCTTCGTCCATGACGACCATACCGCCAGAACCCATGATGGAGCCGGCAGCACCCAGAGTTTCGTAATCCACAGGCAAATCCAGGTCTTTGATCGGCAGACAACCACCCATGGGACCACCAGTCTGGACAGCCTTATAACCTTTGCCATCTTTAATACCACCGCCGATATCGTAAATGATTTCACGCAGAGTCGTACCGAGAGGAACTTCAATCAAGCCCGTATGCGCAACATCACCAGCAAGCGCGAAGGTCTTTGTGCCCTTGCTCTTCTCGGAACCAAAGCTGGTGAACCATTCGAGCCCACGATGGATAATCTTTGGGACATTAGCATACGTTTCGACGTTGTTAATATTGGTTGGTCTACCCCATAGACCCTTGGTGGCGGGGAAGGGAGGGCGCACTCGAGGTTCACCACGGTTGCCTTCTATCGATGCGATCAAAGCCGTCTCCTCACCGCAAACAAAAGCGCCGGCACCCATACGGACTTCCATATCAAAGGAGAAATCTGTGCCCAGGATGTTTTTACCCAGTAAGCCATATTCTTTCGCTTGTTTAATCGCGATATTCAACGTGCTGACTGCAATTGGATATTCTGCCCGACAGTAAACATAGCCCTGGTTGGAACCCACAGCATATGCACCAATAATCATACCCTCAATTACGGAGTGCGGGTCGCCTTCCAGAACCTTGCGGTTCATGAAAGCACCAGGGTCGCCTTCGTCAGCATTACAAACCATGTATTTGGGTGAATTGGGAGCCTGTTGGGCGAATTTCCATTTCAGACCAGTTGGGAAACCAGCACCACCGCGACCACGAAGTTTGGAATCCAGAATTGTCTGGATAACATCTTGAGGGGTCATCTCGGAGAGGACCTTTGCCAGAGCCTGGTAACCATCGACTGCAATATAATCCTCGATGTTTCGTGGATCTATCTTGCCAATGTTTTCCAGGATGATGCGAACCTCTTTTGCCTTGGGTTCCTGCACTTCTTCATCCATCAGGTCGCGCATTATTGCGCTATACTGCTTTAGCTCACGACCTTTAATGAAGTGTTCCACGACCAGAGGACGGACGCTCTCAGGTGTCAGGGCAATGTAGTGGCTGCCTTCCGGGTATACCAGGATGTCTGGACCTTCTTTTTCGGGATCGCCAATCCGGGGGACGTCAAGAATTTCGACTTCATCCAGAATTCTTTGCAGTTTCAATTCTTCGATGATCTGCTCTTTGATCTGGATTGCGCCTTTCTCAATACAGGTCGGATCCATCGAAACAAGAATCGTTGATCGATAATATGACATATTGGATTCTCTTTTCTTACCTTTCCTTAATTTTATTCTTTCAGCAAATATTCATTCAGCACGTTGCCTTCGACAACATGTTCCTGCATAATTTCTTGCGCCATATCCGGGTTGACGTTGCGATAAGTCACTTCTTCCCGATTCGGCAGGGTCACCTTCACAACAGGATCCATGCCGCTAAGACCGAGGTTGCCGGTTTGGCGCAGAATAATATCGGGAAGGTTATTTTCCTCGATGTATGTGAGGATCGCTTTCAAAGTCTCACGTGCACCGGCAGCAATACCGATGGTACCCATGCCAACAACAATCTGGGTTTTTCCAGTTTGGTCGCGCATTTCTTTGATTTTTTGGGCTTCTTCACGCAGTTTCTTGAGGTCTTCAATCGATTTGATCGTTGGCATTTTTTTCTCCTTTTGTAAATGCATTCTGTTTGGTTACTTCAATACCATTCTCAATGGTACTGGTGAGATATTCAATCACGCGATAATCAGTCATTGACATTCCATCAATTGCTTCCTTGACTTCGCTGTCATCAAATTGAAAAATCTCGTTATTAATCTGGTAATCAAGCACCCAGTTAACCTCTGGTGAGCCTAATAGCAAGGTCAAAAACGTATCTGAAAGGTTCCCCAATGGCATACGGTCAATATGAGATTCCTGGAACTTTACCACCAGGTGTGTGCCAATCCCAGGTTGTGATTCAATGGTCATACCGCCGTTACAGGCTTCGGCTGCTTGTTTAAGCAATGGAATTCCCAGGCCGACTTTGCGGGTGGTACGGCTGGTAGTGAAGGGATCCATCACATTTGCAACCATTTCTTCAGCCATACCCATGCCATTGTCCTTGACCGAGATGCACATTTCATCAATTCGGGTATCTTGCTTCACCGTGATCTCAATCCGGCTTGCGCCGGCAGAGATACTATTTTCAGCGATATCCAGAATGTGGAGAGCAAGTTCTCTCAAGCGTTCGCCTCATCTTTGAGGATATTTTCGACGAGTTTTCCGAACTTCGCAGGTTTCATATGGCCTTGGTTCACCTCGTCAAAAACAACAACTGGAGCCTGGCTGCAAGCACCAACACAGCGGCAAATCTCTAAAGTGATCAAGCCGTCACTGGTTGTCTGACCGGGTTCTACCTTCAGAATTTGCTTGGCTTTATCTATCATCTGGTTGATCCCACCGACGTAACATGCAGTACCTATACAGAATTTGATCACATGCTTACCCCGGGGAACCGTGGTAAAGAAGGAATAAAAGGAAACCACGCCATGCACTTTACTAACCGGGATGTTAAGTCTTTCTGCAACATATTCTTGCATAGGGGCTGACAGGAAACCGATTTTTGACTGCAAATTGTTCAATACCACCATGAGCCCACCCTCAAGATTGATGTTGTCCTCGATGACTTTGTCTATTATTGGTCGTAGCTTTGGGTTGTAAAGTGGGTCAACAGGCTGGGTTTTACTTGTCATTTTTGTTTTAGCTCCTTGTACAAAGTCCTCTTAGACTTTGTGAAATAATATACAATAAGTGTAACCTTTAACCCATGATTGGTCAACGCATTACCAAATTAAAATCATTAATGCGTTATAAAAACTTGCCACAGGACAAATAGTTCATCACTTTTAATCAACCTTCCATCGCACATACCCCAGCTGGGCAAACACCCAATTTGATGTGCGCTTCCACTTCAGCCCTGAAATGCTCCAACATATTCTTGATCGGTGTCCCAGCTGTTTGTCCCAGTCCGCAATTGGATAGCTGCTCCATACCTTTACGCAATAAGTCCAACTGCTCCAGCTGTTCCATGGTTCCCCGCCCTTCGGAGATGTCTGTCATGATCTGCAGGGTTTGTTCTGTACCGATTCGGCAGGGCACACATTTCCCACAGGACTCCACCTTGAAAAACTTCATCAAAACCCGGACACAGTCAACAATGCAGTTGCTGTCATCGCAAATCAGCAGCGCACCAGACCCAAGAGCAACACCTACATTACGATAAGAGTCGAAATCCATGGGTGTGTCCTGCAATATTGCTGGAATAATTGAACCACTGGATCCGCCTGTTTGGGCAAATTTGAACGCACCGCCTTTCATCCCTTTTCCGTAGATTCCGATCACTTCCCGGAGGGTGATGCCCATTGGCACTTCCATCAATCCAGTTCTGTTGACATTGCCCAAAATTGTATACACTTTGGTACCCGGACTAGAGGTTGTGCCGATTGAACGGAACCATTCTGGGCCATTATGGATGATCGGTGGAATGTTTCCGAGTGTTTCAACGTTATTGATCAGGGTTGGCTTGCCCCAAAGACCATTAGTAGTTGGATAAGGAGGTTTTGACCTCGGTTCACCCCTCTTTCCTTCAATAGAGGCAAGTAATGCAGTTTCTTCACCGCAAATATAAGCTCCAGCTCCAGAGTGCACATGAATGTCGAAGCTGAAACCAGTTTTTAGGATGTTTTGGCCGAGCACGCCGAACTCCTTGGCAGCTTTGATGGCGTTGGTGATCTTTTCCAGCGCGTCATGGTATTCACCGCGAATGTAAATATAGCCCTCATCGGCGCCACAGGCATAACCCGCGATGAGCATGGCTTCAATCATCGAAAACGGGTTTCCTTCCAGGATGACCCTGTCCTTAAACGTGCCAGGTTCGCTTTCGTCTGCATTGCAGACAATATACTTTTTGTCCCCAGGTGCATCTCTGACTGCCTGCCACTTTACTCCGACCGGAAAGCCAGCACCCCCACGGCCACGTAAGCCAGATTTTTTAATAATATCGATTACTTCTTGCGGTTTCATCTCGATGACAATCGGAAACGCCTGCCCACCGTCATGAGTTAAGAAGTCATTGATGCTGGTTGGGTCGATTACACCCACATATTCAAGCACCACTCGGTTTTCAGCCGGCATTGTCCCTGTTCTTTGCACCAGCCAGGCAATCCGCTTGATCTCGAAAGGATCATTAACCCTTAACGATTCGGCAACACGTCCTTTATAGAGATGTTCGGAAACCAGGAAATCGACATCCTCTGCATGGATCGGTCCGTAGGCAACCGCTTCGGGGTAGATAATCACCAATGGTTGAGCTTTCGGGCTGCCAGAATCCGGGATGTTGGTTACATAGACCTCGCTTGCGAGGTCATACTTGTTGAGTGCCTGATGAATAGCCTCTATTACGGCTTCTGAGCCTTTGGATTGGCTCGAATCGCCGTTTGAAATCAAAACCATAGACCGATACTTTTTCATCAGAGCTCCTACTTGTATTTAGCGAGAACCTCAGGCAGATTTTCTGCTGTCAGGTTCCCATGAATATTATCGTCGATCGAAAGAACCGGACCGACTTCGCAAACCCCCAGGCAGCTGGTGGTCAATAACGTGAACCTGCCATCCAAGGTGGTTTCTCCCGGTTGAATACCCAATTGCTCCGTTAAAGCCCGGAACAATTCCCGCCCTCCGACAACGTGGCAGGGCAAACTTTCGCAAAATTCGATTACATGCCGACCGTATTGGGTGGTGGGGAGCATGCGGTAGAAGGTGGCCACTGAGAAGATATCTGACGTTGAAATGGACGTCTGGCGGCTGATCTCATGTATGGCATTGGTGGAAATGTAACCGAAACAGTCGGCTACATTTTTGAGGACTGCGATCAGGTCTTCTTTGCTACACCCGGTTTTAAAGACGATATCGCGGACCCTGTTAATTGCATCTGGATGATCATAATTGTTCTTTTGTTGGCTGGCTGCATTTTCCATAAAACTCCTAAGAAACGTTACCGATCTGATTGTTTCGATTTGGGCGTTACTTCAACCCAGAGATAATGAGAATTACTGAATGGGGATTACTGTATTTCCTTTGATTTAGCAGGTAAGCGAAAAAGGCAGAATTGTTGATCTGTTGTTGAGATAGGTTGAGTAGAAAGAATAAAGTGTGTCAAACTGGCCATGATCCTTTGAATATGAACCAGGAATTGTTATTTATTTCACAATTAAGTATAATGCAAAGACTTGCTAAATACAAACACAAATATTGTAAGAAAATATGTGATTTATGAAATAAAGAAGGGTTTCCTTGTCATTTCATTTGAGAACGATAATCCCAATCGCTGGTTACGAAAAGAATTGTGAAGTATACGACCTGGTTCGATGTCATTTTAGGTAGGAGAGATCCCAAAATGAAATTTTGTAACCGTCTTTTTTGTGGGGGGGATTACATCTGTTCCAGGATCGCACGTTCTATATTCGCGACGGAAATTTCTTCAATATCAAGGGTTGTCGATCCAACCATGCCCTCAAGGTCGTGGGCGTCACCGTTTTTGATGATGTGGATATTCTTCAACTCTGGCCACATTTTACGTACATGAGGTGTGCTTTCATAATTCGAAATTTCAACTATGCGGAGGTCGAGCTCGGGAGGAACTCCACCCAGGTGTGGAAGCATTCCATTCTCTTCCCGCTCAACATGAGCCGGAATGAAAAGCCCATTTAATTTATGTATCTCGTCATGAACCTGAAAAATGGAGAGCCTTGATGCAGTATGCAGCAATCGCTCTTCCTTGCGTAAAAAGTTACCGAATTTATCAACTACCAGCTGGCAGCCAAAGAAATCTTCTCTGTTTTGATAATTCGGGAGATTGCGATCCAAGATTTTTTCAAAAGTCTGTAGTTGTGCCAGGGTGTCAAATAAGCAGAGTACATGGATTTCCTCGGCAGTCTCAACTTCGATACCGGGCAAAATTGTCACACCAGTTCCCTCTGTAGCTTCAAGCAACGCTGGCACATTGGCACCGGTGTTGTGGTCGGTCAAGGCGACAACATCGATCCCGGATGCAAGTGCTTTTTCGATAATAAAAGGTGGGATCATCTCCAGGCTCGCGCAGGCGGAGAGAACCGAATGGACATGCAGCTCCATGCGGCGAAAAGTCATGCGTAGCGATCCTTGATGCCGAGGTCCCAAAGTTGACCAGCAACTGAGAAACTGCCTGCTTCTGTACTTAACAAAACGACACCTTCCATGTTGGCACGATTGATGGATTCCTGATTTACCTGGGCACCTTCTGTAATGATGATCGCTGAGATCTCCAGGAGGCTGGCAACCGCCACGATATTAATGTTGGCGATCAGAGTGACCCAGACGCTGTGGGGTTTTGCGCCGGTCAGGACACAACTGAGAAGATCAGACATATATCCAGATCTTATCTGTATATCTGAGAAATCCTTCTCTTCGGTCAATAAGCTCAACTCAAGTTTATCGATAATAGTTTGCAGATCCATAGTCTAATCTTGTGTTGCCGCCTTATCGAGGTTGATGATCATGTAGACATTGGTGCCAACCTCTTTGCTTGACTTGATGATCATTTCATCAACACAATTGTTGATATTTACCAACCCCATACCTGCCCCAAAACCCATATTCCGCACTTCGTGAGATGCGGTGGAAAACCCCGGAGTCATGGCCTTTTCAATATCTGGAATGCCAGGTCCGTCATCGTATGCTTCCATGACGATCTTGTTTTGTTCCACTTCAACTCTCAGAAAACCCCCGTGATTGGTGTGGATGATCAGGTTCATCTCTGCTTCATAGACTGCAATACCGCACTTACGAGCAATTTGCTTTGATGCCCCCAAGCGTAATAACGCTTTTTTAATCCTATTCGAAGCCGCACCTCCATGCAAAAAATCATCTTTCTTGATGGCATAGCGCAAAATCAAACTCGTACGGTCAGAAACTATATCTTCAAACAAATGTGAAGCCCGATAACGGATCAGCTCTTCGGCTTCCAGGTCGCGTTGGAGAGCGTTTAACAACCCGTTAGAGATATCGCCTTTGGTTAGAATTCCTACCAGCTTATTATTCGCATCCACTACCGGTAGCCGACCGACCTTGGTCTTGGAAAACACTTTTAAAGCTTCAACTACCTGATCATACTCATGGATAGTGATCAAATTTTGAGTCATGTACACAGTAACTTTTCGATCGATACGGCCATCCCGCAGCGAGCGAATCAAATCTTCGGTTGAAAGTATTCCGATCAACTTGCCATTGCTTGTTACTGGGGCACCGGAAATCTTATTTTTTCCGATTAGATCAAGCGCTTCGCGCATGCTTGTATTGATATCAAGTGTGATCGGATTTCGGGTCATTACCTCGGCAATGGTCAACTCGTAGGCTAATTCTTCCACGCGAGTAATTCGTTTGGCAGATGAATCGGATAGGTTTCCCGGGTCGCTCATGATCCTAATTAATTACTCATATCTCGATAATTTGAATCCTTGCTCAAAACTGACGATATTGTTTTTAGCAAGTCTGGCTGAAAGTTCAAACAGACCCAATGGAGAACTGATGAGAGGCATACCTTCGTTGTTAGCAAGTTCGATCATTTCTTCTGAGGGTATCTTGCCCCTTGCGAGAATGACCAGGCGAATATCGGCGATCAGGGCAGTTCGAATGACCTGGGGGTTGTTCAAACCGGTGAGCAGAATTGCCTCCGGTTTAATCGTGGCTAAGACATCACTCATTAAATCTCCAGCGAAAGCTCCTGCAACCTCCAGATTGTTGTTAGCACCATGTGTAAGGAGCTTCCCCTCCACCAGTACAACAATTTCATCAATTTTCATGCTCAGTAAGTCCTTTGTTCATGTTGAATAGTTAATTTTACACGATACCTGCATGTTATACTATCACCAATTAAAAGTTGAGGTCAGGTCCTATGAAGAACATCGTGAGAAGTGTAAAAGGTACCAGGGATTTTTACCCGGACGAAATGGCAAGGCGCAGCTGGCTGGTCGAAAAATTGAAGACAGCTTCTGAGGCTTTTGGCTATCAGCGTTACGAAGGTCCCTGTCTTGAAACAATCGATCTCTATGCCGCTAAATCAGGTGAGGAACTGGTCAAGGAACAAGCCTTCGTTTTTGAAGATCGCGGCGGTGACCCGATCACGCTGCGCCCTGAGCTGACACCAACTTTGACGCGAATGGTTGCCAGCAAGGAGAACGAATTGGCATTTCCCCTGCGTTGGTGGGCGTTCGGCCCGTTCTGGCGCTATGAACGTCCCCAAAAAGGGCGCACTCGAGAGTTTTACCAGTGGAATATTGATCTGATCGGCAGTGATTCTGTTCAGGCTGATGCTGAACTCTTAGCGGTAGCTGCGAACTTTTTCAAACTGGTTGGTTTGAAGAGCGACATGGTCCAGATATTAGTCAATGACCGACGCTTGATGGACCGCAAACTGACAGATATTGGTATCCGCAATGAGATGAAACCTGAACTGCTCAAACTGATCGACCGCATCGACAAGCAGCCAGCTGATGTATGGGAGAAAAACGTCGCCGCTCTGGGTTTGGACATGGGTCAGATCGGTGCCATCAAAGCGCTCCTTGCAAACGGTGACCTCTGGCAGGAATCAGTAGAACTCAGCAAGATATTTGAGTATGTTGAAGCATTGGGGATCAGGGAATATGTCCAATATAGCCCCAAGATCATTCGCGGGCTGGATTATTACACCGGTCTGGTCTTTGAAGCGCACGAAGTTAAAGGTGATTTCAGGGCCATTTTGGGCGGCGGGCATTATGCCAACCTGGTCGCTGATGTAGGCGGACAACCTTTGCCTGGTGTTGGCTTTGCCATGGGCGATGTGGTGATAATGCTGGTTTTGGAGGCTTATGGCTTGCTGCCGGCTGACCTTAGTTATCCCGGGACGGTGTTTGTGACTGTTTTCGATGAGGAATTGCTGGTTGAATCGATCAAACTGGCCAGGCATCTGCGCGAGAATGGTTTTAATGTCATCCTGGCAGAGCCGGATAAACTTGCCAGGCAATTTAAACTGGCTGACCGGCTTGGTGTAAAGTTTGCCCTGGTTTTAGGCCCAGATGAATTGGCGAATGGGACAGTCATGGTGAAAGACTTGCGCACCTTCGAGCAACATTCGGTTTCAAGGAATGAATTAGGATCAATTATTAATCATTAATTAAAATAAGCAGCGGGGAAATCGCTTGCAGTCCGTTTGGGCTTGTGATAGAATACCCGCCTAACGTGGTGCCTGTAGCTCAATGGCAGAGTGCTTCACTGTGGATGAAGATGTTGAGGGTTCGAGCCCCTCCAGGCACCCACCAAGAACCTGAAAGGGTTCTTTTTTTTATTTTGAACAAAAGGTATTGTATTGTAAGGGTTAGAACAATACCTGGCTCCTTCCGAAGTGATTTTTCAAATACAAAGTACAAATGACAACATCACATAAGTAATTATGATAGAATCAACACTTAGGCTGCGACGGAAACGAGTAATTCGATATTGCCCATCAGCGAGCCCGGAATGGTGAAAGCCGGGTGGAAACGGTTGAACGAAAATCCTTCCTGAGCTGCACGCTGAACACGCTCAAAAAGCAGTAAGCGGGCCGATTGCCCTCCGTTATCAGGGCACCAAGCGCCCGGTAAAACGGGAAGCGGGGTGGTACCGCGAGCAGATTTTGGCTCGTCCCTGTGGGGACGGGTTTTTTGTTTAAATTGTTGGAGGTTATATGTTTAAACCAGTTTCATCAAGGCTCAATATTCCTTCGGAGGAGGAAGCGCAATTGCGTTTTTGGAAAACGCACGATATTTTCAAACGTTCCTCTGAAGATCGAAAGGACCGGACGCCTTTTGTCATGTTCGAAGGTCCTCCTACGGCAAATGGAAAGCCCGGTGTGCACCATGTATTAGCGCGGGCCTTTAAGGATATGTTCCCACGTTACAAAACCATGCAAGGCTACTTTGTTGACCGGCGTGGTGGTTGGGACACTCACGGTTTGCCGGTAGAAATCGAGGTCGAAAAGATGCTCGGTTTTACCCATAAGAGCCAGATTGAAGAATACGGTATTGCTGAATTTAACAAACTTTGCCGTGAATCGGCTTTTTCACGCATCCAGGAATGGGAAAAAATGACCGATCGAATCGGTTATTGGGTGGACGAAGACCGGGCATATGTGACCTACACCAACGATTACATTGAGTCGGTTTGGTCGCTGCTGAAAACAATCTGGGATAAAGGTTTCCTCTACCAGGGGCACAAAGTCGTTCCCTATTGCCCTCGTTGTGGCACACCACTTTCTGACCACGAAGTGGCCTTAGGATATGATGATGCTGAAGACCCCAGCCTTTTTGTGCGCTTCCCGCTGGTCGATGAAGAAGACACCAGCTTTCTGGTTTGGACAACGACTCCCTGGACGCTGCCTGGCAATGTTGCTATAGCCACGCACCCCGACGTTGAATATGCCTTGGTTACCGCTGAAGGAATGGGCGATGAGAAATTTATCCTGGCTAACGACCTGGTTGAGAAAGTCTTTGGTGATCGTCCCTTCCGCATCCTAAAAACGATGAAGGGCAAATCGCTCAAAGGCAAATGTTATATGCCTCTGTATACTTTCTTCACCCCTGACAAACCAGCTTATTATGTCGTGAATGCCGATTACGTCACCACTGACGATGGCACCGGGCTGGTGCACATTGCGCCGGCATTTGGCATGGACGATATGGAAGTTGCCAGGCAATACGATCTGCCAATGATCATGACCATCGATGACGAAGGTCGCTTCTTGCGCCAGGTACAAAACTGGGCTGGTGTTTTCGTCAAGGATGCAGACCAGGATATCATACAAGACCTGCATGACCGCGGTTTGCTCTTTCACGCTGGAAGATTTAACCATACTTATCCGTTCTGCTGGAGATGCCGGACACCTTTGCTCTATATGGCGCGACCGACCTGGTTCATCAAGACCAGTGCAATCAAAGAGCGCATGGTCGAACTAAACCAGGAGATCAACTGGGTGCCTGAACATATCAAAAACGGCCGCTTCGGCAACTGGCTGGAAAACAACATCGATTGGGCGTTGGGCCGCAACCGCTATTGGGGAACGCCCTTACCGGTCTGGGAATGCCCCGATTGTCGCCACCAGGTTTGTGTTGGTTCGCGACAGCAGTTGTCGGAACTTGCGGAGAAGGATCTCTCCGACCTCGAGCTTCACCGACCATATGTTGATGACGTTCGCTTCTCCTGCCCCAAGTGTGGGCATGGGCAGATGAAACGCGTTGTCGAACTGATCGATGTCTGGTTCGATTCTGGTTCCATGCCTTATGCCCAGTGGCACTATCCTTTTGAAAACCAGGATGAATTCAATTCTCAGTTTCCAGCAGATTTTATTTGTGAGGCTGTTGACCAAACCAGGGGTTGGTTTTACTCCCTGCATGCCATCAGCAGCCTGGTGATGGACAGAATAGCGTATAAAAACGTCATCTCCCTGGGTTTGATTTTGGATGAAAACGGGCAGAAGATGTCAAAATCTCGCGGTAACGTGGTTGATCCCTGGGAAGTCATCAATGAATATGGTGCCGACCCGATGCGCTGGTATATGTACACTTCCAGTCCTCCCGGCAACGAACGACGATTCAGTAAGGAACTGGTCGGTGAGGTTGTACGCAGTTTCATGCTTACCTTATGGAATACTTATTCCTTCTTTGTCACCTATGCCAACCTGGATAACTGGACACCCGATTCGGCCCTCATCCCTGCATTTTCAGAGATGGATGACTGGCTGCTTTCCTCCCTGGAAACACTTGTCCGGGATGTGACCTATGCCTATGAAAACTTTGACGTGATCGGTGCCACCCGCCCAATTGAAAAATTTGTGGATGACCTTTCCAACTGGTATCTGCGTCGTTCCCGCAGGCGCTTCTGGAAGAGCGAATCGGACGCTGATAAGGCAGCCGCTTATGAGACACTCTATAAAGCTTTGGTGACAGTCAGCAAGTTGATCGCACCAACGATGCCCTTCATGGCAGAGACCCTCTATCGCAACCTGGTTACCTCGGTTGACGAAGATGCCCCCATTTCAGTTCACCTGGCGGAATGGCCAAAGGTTGAAGAGCACTTGATCAATGAGGGTTTGAACCGGGATATGACCCTGGTAATGAAACTGGCTTCTTTGGGACATTCAGCTCGCAACAAATCCAACATCAAAGTGCGCCAACCTCTTGCTGAAGCTGCTTTCGCTGTTGGGAAGGCAGAAGAGGGCGAGGTCATTGAACGCTTTAGAGATATCCTTGAAGACGAACTGAACGTCAAACATGTGCGTTTGTTGGGTGGTGATGAGGAAGCAGTTACATATACCCTTAATCCACTGCCTAAACAATTGGGGCAAAAATATCGAGCCCTCAGCCCAAAAATCCGCCAGGCAATTTTAGATCTGCCTGCTCAGGAGAGTGCTTTGAAGTTGTTGGAAGGTCTCAACCTGGTTGTCAAGGTGGATGACAAATATTACGAAATCATGCCTGACGAGGTCGAGGTTCATACCTCTTCCAAAGAAGGCTATGAGGTTGCCACTGATGGCGCATACATGGCAGCTTTAATCACCACATTAACTCCAGAACTGTTCCATGAAGGATTAGCGCGGGAGTTCGTTCGCCGGGTCCAGGATTTGCGTAAAACTTCCGGGCTTGAGATTGCTGACAGGATCCGTATATTTTATAAAGCGACCCCGGAACTGGCTCAGGCTGTCAAAGAGAATGCAGAATACATTTCCAGCGAGACACTGGCGTTGGCGCTGCAAGAATTTGAACTCGAGAAAGTCGGCAATTTCACAGACAGTTTTGACGGAGAAGACCTGGTGCTGAAGATTGAACAGGTGGAAAGATGAAGGCTGGGAAAAAGCTGACCGGTCACTACGCGCTGCTGTTTGGTATTGCTGTGATTGTGGTCATCCTGGATCAATGGAGTAAAAGCTGGATAAGGCAGAATGTGGGGTTGGGTGCAGAAATTTACCCAATCTCCTTCCTGGCGCCTTTTTTCCGGTTCACATACTGGAAGAACACTGGGGCAGCATTGGGCATTTTTCAGAATGCTAATATTCCCCTGCTGATCCTCTCGTCGATCATCGTGATCGTGATCATTGGGTACTACCGTAAGGCTCTCGATGAGCCGCTGGTTTTTCGTATCAGTATGGGGCTGTTACTGGGTGGGGCGGTTGGTAACATCATCGACCGCATCCAATTGGGTTATGTGACCGACTTTATTGCAATGGGAAGCTTTCCTGTTTACAATGTCGCCGATTCCTGCGTCACGATCGGAGTCTTCCTGATGTTAATCGGGCTGCTGGTCCAGGAGCGCAAGGAAAAAGCTGCCAATATTGAGATGGAAGCGAACCAGGAAGTTGACGATGAAAACTGAGTTGGTCGAAACCACTTTTTCCGAAGAATCTGCCAAACGCCTGGATAAATTCCTGGCTGAGCAGATTACTCGCCTTTCACGGGCTAGAATTCAGAGCCTGATTTCTGAAGGTGGAGTTAAGGTCAACGAAAAAGTGGTGACCAAACCGGCTGCAAAGCTTGAAATGGGCGATAAGGTTAGCGTGTTGTTAACCGAAAATGCTGAGGAATTGCCCGAGAAACAAAATATCGACCTGGATGTGATCTACGAAGATGAGAATGTGGTCGTGATCAACAAACCTGCCGGGTTGGTAGTGCACCCCGGTGCTGGCAACGCTGAAGACACACTTGTGAACGCCTTACTTTTTCACTGGCCTCAGATTGCAGAAGTTGGAGAACCGAGCCGACCAGGTATTGTCCATCGACTGGATAAGGATACTTCTGGCATATTGATCGTTGCCAAGACATCCTTTGGATACACCTGGTTGGTCAGACAATTCAAAACCAGGAAAGTAAAAAAGAGCTACCTGGCATTGGTGGATGGAAAACCACCAACACCGACTGGCCGGATTGAAACTCGCATTGGCAGAGACGACAGGCACCGTCAGCGTATGGCAATCGTTTACGGCAGTCAGGGTAAAAAAGCAGAGACTGAGTATTACACAATCGCAGAATATAAAGACCATTCCTTGCTGGAAGTCAATCCACTCACCGGGCGCACTCACCAGATCCGTGTGCACCTGGCTTTTTTAGGTTGCCCGGTTGTGGGTGACCTGATTTATGGCCGGCGGAAGAAGAGCATTGAGCTTCACCGATTTTTTCTGCATGCCAGCAAACTGATTATTCGGCTGCCGGGAGAAACCGAAGAGACTGAATTTACCGCACTCTTGCCTGCCGACTTGCAAACAATACTTGATCATTTGGAGAAACCCTGAAATGCAAAAATACTTTGATTTTCGTTCTGATACAGTAACTCACCCCACCGAAGCAATGCGCACTGCAATGGCAGCTGCAGAAGTTGGTGATGATGTCTACGGGGAAGACCCGACAGTCATCAAACTGGAAGAGAAAGCCGCCAAAATGCTTGGAAAAGAAGCTGGTCTGCTGGTCAGCTCAGGCACGATGGGCAATTTGATCGCTGTCCTTGCTGTCTGTGGGCGTGGCGATGAAGTGATCATGGGTACTTATGGGCACACATTTTTGCATGAAGCCGGCGGGGTATCTGCATTGGGCGGAGTGGTCATCCATACTATCCCAAATCAGGAAGACGGCAGCCTGGCACTTGAGGATATTGAGAGTGCGATGCGGAATCCATCGGACTTCCATGAACCGATCTCACGCATGGTGATCGTTGAGAATACTCAGAATGCCTGCGGAGGTAAAGCCCTGGATGCTGAGTATATGCGCAGCGTTGGCTTAAAAGAATTAGGTTTTCATTTTCACGTTGACGGTGCGCGGATTTTCAATGCCGCGGTTGCTTTGAATGTTCCTGCTGCAAATTTAGTTGAGCAGGCCGATAGCGTTACTTTTTGTTTGAGCAAGGGTTTGTGCGCACCAATTGGCTCTGTCTTGTGTGGGGACAGGCAGTTTATCAAACGCGCTCGCAGAATCCGCAAGATGTTAGGCGGCGGAATGCGCCAGGCTGGTATTATCGCTGCGGCAGGCATTGTAGCACTGGATTCTATGATCGATCGCCTGGCAGAAGACCATGTTAGAGCAAGAAATCTTTCGGATGGATTGGCACAGATTCCTGGAGTTCAGCTGACAAAAGGTTCGCCTAATACCAACATGGTTTTCTTCAAACTTGATCCGGCCCTGGGAATTAGCAATCAAACCTTAATTGAAGAAATAAAGGCTCGAGGAGTTTTAATCAATGACACCA
The DNA here is from genome assembly GCA_002409365.1 of Anaerolineaceae bacterium UBA5224. Taxonomy (GTDB): domain Bacteria; phylum Chloroflexota; class Anaerolineae; order Anaerolineales; family Anaerolineaceae; genus Mesolinea. The sequence continues at coordinate 36,934 of DHUW01000106.1, forward strand.
GTGACGGAGAAATTCGCCTGGTTACACACAACGATATCAACGATTCTGCCATTGAGCGCTGTTTGGAAGCCTTGAAAGAGGTGGTCACGGTATAGACTCAGTGACCTAAAACACCACGACTGTCGTTTTATGTAACGGGGAGGCAAAACGATGAAGAGGATGAGCCGGTTTACCAGCTTGTGGGTCAGCGGATTAGCGATCCTGCTGGTATTCTTCCTTGTTGGTAATTCTTCTCCAGGTTCTGGTATGGCAACCTATTGGCGTTATTTTCCGTTGATAGTCAAAAACGCACCGCTTAAAATCCCAGTCGGTCCGGTCGGTGGCACGTTTACCGCGCTGGTGGTCGATCCAAATCAAAATCGGACCCTTTATGCAGGCAGTTATGTCAGTGGGGTTTATAAAACCTATGACCAGGGCGATACCTGGTATCAGCAGAATATTGGTCTTGGAAATCTAAAGATCCAATCTTTGGCGATCCATCCAAAAATTTCAAATATTGTGTATGCCGGTACATATAATGGGGGTATCTTTAAGTCGATCAATGGCGGAGAAAGTTGGCAGGCTTCCAATGGGGGAGTCCTGGGAAATCATGTTGTCTATGACATCGAAATCGACCCGAACAATCCCAATGTGATCTACGCTGCCACCAGGATCAATTACGCTGCAGGAGATCCCAATAACTTGAGAGGATACCTCTATAAGAGTACCAATGCCGGAGCCTCCTGGACATTGCTTATAACCGGAGACGCATTTTCAACCCTTGACTACTTTTATGATATCGATGTCAACCCCCTGAATTCCAATGAACTTTATCTGACAGCCCATGAGCATGGCTTTTACAAAAGCACAAATGGAGGCACAAAGTTTTTCCCAGTTAATAACGGTGTAAATGATTTATCTGCCAGAAGTTTTGCACTTGATGTCACGATTCCCGGACGAGTCTATGGTGGGGTTTGGCACACCGATGGCGTCTATCGAACTACGAACAGTGGCAGTTCCTGGGAGAAAAGAAGAACGGGTCTGCCAGTTAATACAGCAGTTTTCCGATTGTATACCAACCTGTATGGGGGTTCGCCCAGACGAATTTTTGCCTGCACTTACGGGAATGGTTTGTTTTCCACCGATGATGCTGCCCAAAACTGGATATCACGGGGTTTGGCGGGTGAGAGGCTATATGATTTTCTTGTGGCGAATGGCACTCCTCAACGCTGGTTTGCAGCCACTGAATCGCATGGAGTTTTCCGCGCCGATGCAGGAAGTACTTGGTGGAAGGGGATCATGGGCGATTTGCGATTGAACGCAGTCACCGGGATTGTAAAAGATGAACCTAATGGCAAGATCTATGCGTCTGTGTATGGCTTGGGTGTGTATAGCGTCAGTGCTGATGGTTTGCAGTGGGAGGAGCTCAGCCAGGATTTGGCTGATAAGACTGTGATCGACCTCGCCATTTATGAAGAGAAATTACACATACTCACCGAAACTGGTTTGTATTTCCTGGATGATCAAGGTTGGACCCAAGTTGGTTTGCCTGCTGGTAAGGTGAATGCTTCTGCCTTGATGTTCGTAAGCGAAAAAATTGGTCTGCCTGGTGAAGCTTTGGCAGATCACCTTGAACAGACCCAACTCGTTTCCAACTCTCCTGGAAATA
>DHUW01000106.1:38828-44808 GCA_002409365.1 Anaerolineaceae bacterium UBA5224
GGGAAGCGGTCTTTTTATGCGCGTAGCCAAGAATTGGGTGCAGGTTGGATTAGAGGGTTTGAGCGTCTTTGATGTTGCTATAAAGTCGGGCACAGATGATGTTTATGTCGTGGCGTGCGAAACAACTAATTCTTGCCAGGTATATCAATCTCAGGATGAAGGATGGCTATCGCTACAATCTGATTCATCAGACAGCAGTGTAAACAGGCTTCTTTTCACACAAAAGGGACTGCTTGCTGCGACAGATAGTGGACTTTTTGTACTTGACCCTGAAGGTGAGCAATGGAAACTTTTGGCCGGGGAAGGCAAAGAAGTGCTATCCATCACCTCTGATAATGGATGCGACCTGGCTGCAGCAGGTTTGGGTTTGGTGCTTTTCAGTCATGACTGTGCAGCCAGCTGGCAGGAACTACCATTGGAAGATTGGCATTACCAAACTCTCAGTTTTTTGGGCAGTGATGCCAACCTGCTTTTGATCGGTTCGCAGGAGACCGGCGCAGCAGTTCTTCCAATTAAATAGTTTAAAGTTGGCAAAGCTTCTGTGTTATGGTTTTTATGTGATATAAAAACAGCATGTATAAGAAGGTGCTATGTTAATTGTCATGTCTGATCTGCACTTCGCAGATACAAGCAGCTTCAATTTGAACGGTCGTCGGTATAACCATAACCTCCCGTCTGAAGTTTATACCTCTTTTTTCAATGAAATTGCAGAATTTATCCGAGAGAGCGAAATCGAATCGATCGACTTGGTGTTGGCTGGGGATATTTTTGAGATCACTCGTTCGGCCCTCTGGCTTGATGGTCCACTTCGCCCCTATCTGCATAATAACGAAGTAACTCCTGGCAGTCAGGCAGAAACTGAAGTACTGAGGGTGCTTGATGCCATCTGCAGCGACAGTCGGGTCGATGCCAGCCTAAGTGTTTTTCGCGGACTAAGCGCTTTATATCAAAAACCGGTAAACATTCATTTTGTTCCAGGTAATCATGATCGCCTGACGAATGCCAGCCAGGCAGTTCGACAGCGAGTTCAGAGTCTCTTAGGTTTGGAACCTGACAGCTCGGTTTTTGCAAACCAGCACGTCTACTTTGACGATGGGGATCCACTGGTGCTTGTCCGCCATGGTCACGAATATGACCATGCTAACTTCAGTGCGGATTTAAGGACCTGGCCGAAGATCCCCACAGTCATTGATAAAAGCTATTACGATGAACCGGTGCTGGGTGATATCGTTACCATTGAGATTGCCGCAAAATTACCACTGCTTTTCAAAGAATATTACGGCGCAGAATCCATTCTAGCAATGGATGAATTGCGCATACTCTATAAACGTTTGATCGATTTTGACAATCTTCGTCCGTCCAACGCTCTGATCAACTTCCTTTTCACAACACCCGGCATGAGCAAAAGAGAAGTATGGCGCTTTATCGAACCCGTGATGCTCAAATTGCTCGATGACCTGGCAATCAGCCCAGATATCGGTCCCAGCTTGATTAATTTCGGTCAACTCACTGGAGCTTCGGCTGCGACGCTGAGATCAGTTCTACGCACTCGTTTATGGCGACATGGATTGCCATTTTGGGCGATGAAAACCTTGTTGAATCCGGTATTTAAAAAATCGAAAATCAGCAGCAACGTGGATGTGGTCATGCGTGAGGAAAGCATTATTGAAGACGGTTCTGCGATCAAATGCATCGTCGGTGGACATACACATAATGCAATGGTCGAATTATTGGAAGTGGAAAATGGTGTTGATAAGTACTATATCAACAGCGGCACCTTCCGAAATGTAATCACCTCCACGCCAAGTATGGGCAATTTTGGCAGACTGCGTTCGAAAGCGCGGGTGATGATCTTCAAAAAGGACGAACGCAATCCGGAATATGATCGCCAGACCAGCTGGTCTTTCGATTTTACAAATCGCTTTGGTTATGGCACGACAACTGAATGAGAACACCCGTTATCGCAATTTTTTTTGAACCAATTTCGTTGTAGTACTACTGAGCTTGCTTAGCTGCTTTCGCAATGACAGAAACTAAATCAAATTCTTTGCCCGGTCGTAATCCTTCTTCTTTACATAAACTATGTATGTAATAGTTGGGCGTTGAGCGTTTTTATAGAGCGGCATGACGATAGTCTCGTAAGTCTTTGAATCGTAATGCCGACCGAATGGTCCACGAGGATTGTATGATTTGATCCGGTAAGGGATTTTGTTAGCCTTTAGGATTTCTTCGACCCGTTTTATTTCACCCGGGTCGAAGTCCGATATCAATTGTTTGAGGAAAGGGATAAACAGGGATGAACTCACCGTTGCCCTCACTTCCGTGTTTACTAGTCTATTGCTCGATTTCCTTTTTCAAATATGCTTTTTTAACTATGTTTCCTCGAAGAGCTTCAATTAGATCTGCGCGTCTTAATGCGCGTTTACGGTCGATCTCGACCGATTTTGCCTTATCATCCGATAGCTTACGCAGTGCTTCTATCCAGGCAGCACTGGAAACATCGCTGTGTCTGATCCGCCAACGCTCAACCACGATCGGTAATGCTGGCTTATTGACCAAGCGCTTTTTGCTGCGGGTGTGGGTCATACCCTGGGATTCAAAAGTAAAAGTTTCTTCTTCGTACTCTGGTTTTACCGGGCAAACCTGCATGCAAGCGCCGCACTTAATGCAGTAATAATCTGCTAAAACCAGTTCACCTTCATCGTTGACGTGTAAAGCACGAGTAGGGCAAATGTCAGCGCAAGCCAGGCAGCCTACAACACATTGTTCACGGTGTAATTCTACTGAGCCAACCCAGGGCTGACGCACTTCAAAGGCACCTTTGCTGGCGACTTCACATTGTCGGCAATGGATGCAGTCCTCAAAGACTACCCGCATCGTGTCGCGTTTTTCGTCATAACTGATCACATTGGTCGGGCAGTTTTCGATAATGAAATCTTTCAACGAAAAGTCGAATTTTTCCCTGTGGAAGATGGTCTTGGCATCAAACTTTGGGAAAGCCTCATACTCGATTACCGGGTTTTCCGGTTTACCGTTGATGGTCAGTTCGATGGCATGGGTGGGGCAGGCTTCCACGCAGATACCGCAATTGATGCACTTGTTTTCATCTACATCGACAGATGCTTTTTGCAGGATATGCCCGTCTTCCAAAACAGCCGGCACATGGGTAAGTGCTTCCTTCGGGCAGATCGTCGGTCCAATCTGACAGCCAACACACTTGTCCAGGTCCCATTTCATCCAGTAATTCCGGGTCATCATGTCCCGGTTAATTGTCATCAAATGTTCTGTTCGGGTCTTTTTTGGAGTTCCACGACTCATAAATGCTCCTAAAGGTCAGCCGGAAGGGCGTTGAGTTCAGCCAACGAGAAAACCGGTCCGTCTTTGCAAATGTATTGGGGTCCCAGGTTGCAGCGTCCGCATTTGCCAACACCGCATTTCATGCGTTTCTCCAGGGAGGTAAAAATATTCTCAGGAGAAAAGCCGAGATCAACCAGTGCAGGCAGGGTAAATTTGGTCATGATGGGTGGACCGCATACGATTGCGACTGCATTTTCCGGCGAGGGGGCTACCTGTTTGACCACATCAGGTACATAACCAACATGGTATTGCCAATTGTCTTCCGGAATGTCGATTGCCTGGTGGATTTCCATGTCCTCATCTTCATGCCAGGCGGCAATATCGTGCTTGTACATGCATAAACCGGAAGTACGCGTGCCATAGATCAGGGTCAGTTTGCCGTAATCATCCCGGTGGGATTCATGATGGACATGTTTGGTCAGCGCATAAAGGGTTGAGAAAGCACAACCACCGCCAATGATGACCAGGTTTTTGCCCTTCCAGTCGTTAAGTGGAAAACCGTTGCCCTTGGGTCCGCGCATACCGACGGGATCGCCGGCATTCAATTTATGTAAAGCAGCAGTAACGCTGCCCACATTTTGAGCGGTGAAGCGAACAAAATCGCCTTCCCAGGCTGCATTGGCAACCCCCAAGGCAGATTCGCCCTTTCCAGGAACCGAAAGCAAACAGAATTGACCAGGGTTGAAGGCTTCGAAAAATGCCTGGCTATCCTCGGCATGGTCGAAACTTAATTCGAGCGTTTTCAAAGAACGATCTGGCGATTCGTAATAGGCATGCAAGACATGCATGGGGATTGGTGTATAGAGGCTGTGTCCGTTAGGCTGCATGGCTCACCTCAAAGGGAAGAGTTTGGGCTTGTCGGAGCATGGCACGAATATCCAGACCGACCGGGCAATAACGCACGCAGCGACCACAACCAGTACAACCAATCTGGTTGACCTGGTCGAGCCAGTAAACATATTTGTGACTAAGGCGCTGGCGGGTGCGCTCTACGCGGGATGGTCGCGGGTTGTGCCCGGATGCTTCCAGCGAGTAAGTGCGGAACATACAGGAATCCCAGTTGCGAACACGCTCACGGCGTTGAGTTTCATCGACGATGTCAAAACAGAAACAGGTGGGGCAAAGGAATGTGCAAACTCCACAACCAAGGCAGCTCTGTGAGACGGTATCCCAATAATCACTTTTGAAGTTTTGCTCCAGTTTTCCCTTGAGATTTTCGGTCTCAAAGGCAACTGGCATTTGGTCGTGAGCGCTGCGTTGGATATCGAGTGCTTGATTGTAAATTTCTTCTGATGCAACTGGAAGACCCAGGAAACATCCTTCTCCGGCTTCAGAGAAGGTTTCCACCAGGTAGGTCTCGCCCAGATCTGTCAACATTGCATCCAGGTCAGCCCTGTCGAAAGGTCCATAGCCTACCGTTGTGCAAAACCCGGTTTGGCAGGGTTCGTGGCAGCCGAGCCCGATGGTGATCGTCTTTTCGCGTCTCTCCGACCAGAGCGGGTCGATGTTGTCTTCCTGGATGAAACTGGTATCCAGCAGCTGCACAGCTTGGGCATCGCAGGGGCGAATACCAAAAACGATACGAGATTGGATTTCATGTTTGGCATCTTCATAACCACCGAAACGCGTAAACTTCACCAAGGCTTCATTCATCGGCAGAAAAAGTGCCTTGGGTGGGATGCGCGTATTGTGTGGATCACCATCTACCAGTACACTCGTCTCAGTGAGTGGCATAAAATGCGAGAAATTCTCCATCTTTTGGGGGAGATAAACGTCATAATCCTGCCGCCAGGATTGCAGCAGATCTTGCAGAGTATGTTTTTCGAGGATATGGTTCATAACTCTCACTCTCCCCGGACCGTAAAGCGGTTCTTGTCGTCCAGCGTGACAGCCGCAAAGGGCGGTTGGCTCTGGGCGTCTAAACCGGCTTCGAAATTGTACTTATCTCTCATGTCGTGGTTCAGTTTCTCGGTCAGATAGGTCATCTTGATGTCCATCGGGCAGGCGCGTTCACAGGCACCACAGCTGGTGCAGCGACCAGTTTGATGGAAAGCGCGTACGATGTGCCAGCCTTGCATACCAGCAGGAGTTGCACCGCTTTCCGTCCAGCGTGGCTCGATATGGTCGACGAAACACTCTTCGCAATAACACATCGGGCAGGCTTGACGGCAGGCGTAGCAGCGGATGCAACGTTCGGCTTCTTTTTGGAACCAGGCGTAGCGATCTTCGATCGTTTGAGTTTCAAAGTTTTCGACGGTTGTGCGTGCAAGGTTGGGGTCGCCTTCTGGCAAAGGTTCACCGATCAGGATGTCAGCACTCATCGGGTTGGGATGAATGCAGCGTTTGCAGCTGTCATGCAGAAAATCGGCTCTTTCAAGGAGTTGGTATCCATCCCTTGTTTCGACCATGAGGTTTTGACCATCTTCTTTGACTGCTGTTACTGCTTCACCAACTTCGCTGACGATTTTATGCCAGTCGAGGATGCCTTCGCAGGGCACGCCGATCAGGAACAAGTTTTCGCGGGATTTTTGTTTCTCCACGACCAGAGCGTTGACCGAACGGTTCTCGCAGCCGCGAACAACCATGCCGACTTTGCTTTGCTTGGGCAGTCTGGTCAGGAAAG
>DHUW01000106.1:45175-62681 GCA_002409365.1 Anaerolineaceae bacterium UBA5224
CTGGCAGGTCCCATGCCTTCCAAATCTTGTTCGAAGGCAGCCAATTGTTTTTGAATGATGCCGCGGTCCTGCAAATCGAGCCAGACAAAGCGTACACGCTGCTTATCGTAGCCAATATAGTCCAGGAAGTCGTTGAATTCGTCCAGTTGACGGCGGGCTGCCATGTTGCCGGTCTTGAAATGGCATTGTTCAGGCAGACAGCCGCTGATCATGACGCCATCCGCACCACCTTGTACAGCATTGAGCATATAAAGTGGATTGATCCGCCCGGTGCAGGGCGTTTTCGTAAGGTGAATGTTTTCAGGAAGCTTAGTATCAACCCATTCCTGATCTGTCGGTGAGTAAAGGCACCAACGACACTGGAACAAAGCGATTTTTGGTTTATCAGGCATTATGCAGCCTCGCTTTCCAGCCAGCCCCATAGACTTCCAAGGATTTCGTTGTCATTAAAATCCTGGTTCAGTCTGATTGAGTCAGAGCGGCAGGCTGCTGTGCACATGCCGCAAGCCATACACTTGCCCTGGTCCACAGAGGCGACGGTGATCATCCCACGGAAGGGTACTTTTTTCTCGACCAACTTGATCGCCTGATAGGGGCAAACGCTTTCACATAATCCGCAGGCAACACAGGTGGCTTCAACCACTTTGGCGGTTTGGTTGGGATTTTGGCGACCTTGTTCGAATGCCAGTTGTTTGACCGCAGTGATCACAGCAGAAATGTGGATTTTTTGCGGGCAAGCTGGGTAACAAAGGTCACAGGCAGTGCAAAGCCAGGTGGTTTCATCAGTAAAGGCAGTCTCTTCAAAGTTGAAGACTGTTTCGCGGATCAGGCGACGGGGGTTGTAATTTGGCTCCAGTTTTTCCTGGATCATACACTTGCTGGTGCAAGTACCGCAGGAGAAGCACATCATCAGCTTTTCAGCACCAGGGATGGCTTTCACTTGTTCTGCGAAATTTGTGTTTACAGGCAAGTTCATAAGGACACCGCCTTGCTTTTCATTTCGTTGACGATGAAATCTACCTGGATCATGGCTTCTTCCACACCAGGGACCTCGTTTAACTTGGTCAGTTTCTTTACCATCTCTGGCTTCAATCGTTCGATTTCAGCTTTTAATTCAATTTCGGGGATGGCATCGAGGGTGGCTTGCATCTCATTGATCACGCGGGCATATTTGTCGCCTTCAGCAGCACTGATCCACTCGGTGCGGAAGCGACCAGGGGAAATGCCAAGGCGGGCAAACATCTTTTCCAGGCGGGCAGCGCGTTTGGCACCAGCAACCTGACCGGTGATGTAATGGCAGTCCTGTGGGTGGCAGCCGGAGTACAAAATTGCTCCTGCACCCAGCCGGTATGCTTCATAGATCAGATCAGCATCCATACGAGCTGAGCACATCACACGCAAACCACGTTCGTTGGCGCTGTATTCAAAGTGACTGGTCCCTGCCAGATCAGCTCCACCGTAGGAACACCATTGGCAGCGGAATGCCAGAATTTTCTTTTCAGGCTCCACCGCCAGCAAGGTGCGGATCTGTGCAAGAACCTCTGCATCGGTGTAATGCAGCTGGGTGATCGCATCGTGCGGGCATTCGCCAACACATCCACCGCAGCCGTGGCATTTTGCAGTAATAACTTCAGCTGAGATGCCCTTGGTGTAATCAATGGCGCCGTATGGACAGGTTTTTTCGCAAATACCACAAGCCTGACCCTTGCCGCTAACACAGCGGTCTGGCCAGACAACAGCGACTGTCGGCTCGATCTGCCAGGAATCAGAGTGCAGAATTCGCGAGGCACGTGAAGCAGCAGCTGAGCCTTGAGCAACGCTAGCGGGAATATCTTTGGGTCCCTGGCAGGCACCAGCAAAGAAGATGCCGTCGGTTGGGCTATCGATCGGGCGAAGTTTAGGATGATATTCCATAAACCATCCACCCGGAGACTGTGCCACATTCAGGACTGAACTCATATGGTCCTGATCAGGCTGTGGTACAGCTGCCTGGTTGAGCATGACCATGTCATATTCGTGTTCGACTACACGACCGAGAGTGATGTCTTCTGATTTGATGAAAAGCTGGTGACTGTTCGGATCTTCGGTGATCTCTGCTGGACGCCCCTGGATAAATTTGATGCCGGCTTCACGCGCGCGGTCATAAAATTCTTCATAACCCTTGGATGGGGTACGGATATCAATGTAGTAAACCGAAATATCCATGTTCGGATTCATCTGTTTGAGCAAGAGCGCATTTTTGATAGCGTACATGCAGCAGAAATTAGAACAGTAGGGGTTATAGCGTTTGTCACGAGAGCCAACACAATTGATGATGGCTAACTTCTGGGGGCGCTGGTTGTCACTCGGGCGTATTACCATGCCATGTGTTGCACCAGCAGAATTATTCAGACGCTCCATTTCCATGGCAGTAATTACGTTCGGGAAGCGTCCATAGCCATATTCGGTCATGGGAGTGGGGTCAAAGTGACCAAAGCCGGTTGCGACCACAATCGCGCCGATATCTTCCTCGATGATTTTATCTTCCATGCTGAAGTCGATGGCTTCGAGCGCGCCGCAGGCGTCCACGCATTTGTAACAATGGATACAAGCATCCATGTCGATGTTGTAGACCAGGGGAACTGACTGGCTCATCGGAATGTAGGCTGCCTTGCGCGGTGCCAGGTTCATTTCAAAATAGTTTGGCACTTCCACAGGGCAAGCCTTGGCACAGGCGGCACAACCGTTACAACGATCAGCACGCACGTATTTTGCTTTTTCTCGCAGGGTGACTTTAAAATTGCCGACAAAGCCTTCGACTTTCTCGACTTCAGTATAAGCTTTTACTTCGATCAGGGGCTGACGCGCCGCGTCAACCATTTTTGGTGCGAGAATTCATATCGAGCAGTCCATTGTTGGAAAGGTCTTGTTCAGTTGCGCCATGACCCCTCCAATCGTTGGTTGTTTTTCTACGAGTACTACTGGTATCTTTTGTTCTGCCAGGTCGAGCGCAGCATTGATGCCAGCCACACCGCCGCCAATTACCAGGGCTTTCTTGGTAACTGGAACACTGATCATATCCAAGGGCGTCAGGAAAGAGGCTTTGGCAACTGCTGCTGCAGTCAGGTCTTTAGCTTTTTCGAGTGCGCCCTCGGGGTCATGCCCATGAGCCCAGGTGCATTGCTCGCGGATGTTCGCCATTTCCATCAGGAAAGGGTTCAAACCTGCTTCAGCCACGCAGGCTCGGAAAGTGGGTTCGTGCATGCGCACTGAACAAGCGGAAACAACCACACGGTTAAGACCGTACTTTTTGATATCTTCCTTGATCAGGCGCTGACCGCTATCGGCACAGGCGTACATGGTCTCTGCGGCATGAACCACACCAGGCAGCTCGCCGGCGAAATCGACCACCTTATCACAAGGGATCACACCAGCGATATTACTGCCGCAGTGGCAAACATAGACACCGATGCGAGGTTCGTCATCTGGCATCGCGCCTACATACTTAGTCTCATTTACTTCTTCACTCATTTAGGTTCCGTAGCTTTAGTAGGGATATCCAGCGTCTCGGCGATCAGTTTCTTGCGCGAACGCTGGGCAGTTTGATCTGGAGTGGTCTTTTTGAGGGCTTCTTTCGGGCACCATTTGACGCATTGCGGACCATCAGGTTCATCTTTGCACTGGTCGCAAATTTCTGCCAATGTGGTAGCTGGGTTGATTGAAATTGCGCCAAAGTCACAAGCTTCAATACACCAGGCGCAGCCATCACATTTGGTGGCGTTAACATCAATAAGGCCGGTGAGTGGGTCCTGGGTTAGGGCATCGCGCGGACAGACGATCACGCAAGGGGCGTTTTCGCAGGTTCGGCATGCGATGGCGGTGATGAGCACTTCGTCTACTCTCACGGTGCGGATGCGGCTGCGGTAGCTGTTATATTCACCTGTTTTCGTGTAACTGCACATATACTCACAGAGTTGGCAGCCCACACATAATTTGGGATCACATTCAATATAAGCGTATTTTGAAGTACTGGTATTTGCCATAATTCTCCTCTTAGACTCCAATTTCCTCAGCGACATCATCCATGCCTAATTTGATCAGATATTCTTTTGGAATCATCCCTTCTTCTGTCCAGTTTTTAGCTTTATAGTAAAGCTGTTTCAGGTATTCAAGTTCCTCATCTGTGGTGACTACACCAGCACCAGGACCTTTGGTAAAGGCATCGTGTTTCCAACGCCAGGGCAGATCGTCATCTTTTTGGGTCCAGCCCTCGCGAATATTAAAGGCTTTTTTAATATTTGTTGCGCGGATACCGATCAGGTCGACATCGTCATAACCGAAGTTCCAGCCAGTAGTGGCATTGATCAGTTGAGCAATGGCAGGCCAGGCGCCAGCGCGGTCGGCTTTGCCGGTGAAACTGCGTCGGATAAACTTGCAGAGCGGTAAAGTGTCGTAAACAGCGGCATATTCTTCTGATGCAGCAGCGACGTGACCACGGGTGGGGTCTACCGTCAAGCGATCAACTTCACCTTTCAGGTCAGGGTCATAAGCAGCAGACCGATTGTGGCAACCACCCCGTGTACCGGTTGCAAGACCTACAGCAAATGTTTTCGTAGAACGCGCATCATAACCAGCAGGCTCGAGACCCTTGATGTGCAGTGCCCATTTCCAGCTTTCGGTGCCTCGTTCTTCATCGATTTTTTTACTGGCGATTCGAACACCTTCCGCCAGCAAATCGCCAATGCCTTCGCGGTCGCGGATCATTTCAGCCAGCTTGACAGCGGAATCACCATCACCAAATCTTAGGGAAAAACCTTCTGGATGTGAATCGCAGACGAAGTCTTTATCAGTCAAGACACCCTTTTCATAACATTCCATGCAGTAACCAATAGTGACACCCATAGTGACTGTGTCCATACCATCGTGATCTGCAATCGTGATCAACTTGATGGCAGTACGCATATCGTTGACCCCAAGGTTGGAACTGTTGGCAAACAAGCTTTCATATTCGATACCAGTCATTGCTCCGGCGTATGGTCCAGTTTGGACGATCGACATCTGCTCGCAAGCAATCGGGCACTGGGCACAGGCAATCACCTTGACTTTGTGATGTTTATCCAGGTACTCACCGCTCACCAGTTCAGCGTCTTCGTAGACACCTTCCTGGAAGTTTCGGGTAGGTAAAACGCCGGACTTGTTTTGGGCAAGAAGACCTGTGGCAGTACCGTAAACCCGGTACTTCTCCGTGTCTTTGCCTTGGGCGGTTTTTGAGATGTCATAAGAAAGCTTGTTCAGGGTGGCAGGGTCAAAGACTTTGACGCCTTTCGTACCGCGAACAGAGACAGCTTTGAGTTTCTTGTTTCCCCAAAGCATGCCATGACCGGTGCGACCAAGTTGACGACCGTCATTAGTGACGTTGGCATAACGCACAAGGTTCTCACCGCAAGGTCCAATCGTGCAGGAGCGAATTTGGTCATCCCCGAGTTTTTCGCGGATGGCCTCCTCGGTTTCAAAGGTGCCTTTGCCCAAGAGGTAGGTAGCATCATTGAACGATACACGATCATCATCGATGAACAATTGCGTCCAAGTGTCACAGCTATTGTGCAGCACCACACCGTCCCAACCTGCACGTTTAAGTGCAACTGAGAACCAGCTACCGGAGAGGCTGTCGCCGATCACACCGGTAAGTGGTGACTTGGATGCCAGCCCAAATTTGCCACCTACGGGTACCGGAGTGCCGGTAAAAATTCCGTTGGCGAAGCAGATCGGGTTACCGTCTGAGAGCGGGTCACAACCGGGAACAATGTTTTCCCACAACAGGCGGGAGGCCATTGAGACACCGCCGATATAGATTTTGTACCACTCTTCGGGTTTGGTCTCGACCCAATTCTTTTTGGTTTTTAGGTCGATATGTAGAATTTTTCCACTGTATCCGTACATAATCACTCCTGTCTGGACATTAATTTAGGCGAGTCGGTATTGCTTACCTTAGAAAAGCAAAAACCGCTCCGCCTGGTGAAAACGTAAAAAATATTCAATATCATTACATCCAAAAGTATAACTCAAGACTGAAAAACCAGCTGAGATTCGACCCGGAATTTATATATAAAAGTTAAGATATTCTTATAATTTGACGTTTTTTCCTACTCAATCCTTGAGGGATATTGTGATTCTTAACCTACTAATCACACCAGTAATGTTAGCTGATTTATCTATTTTTTTTTATCTTTTATTTGGAATCGTATGCGTAGATCATGTTGCGTTCATCAACCTGATCTACAAGTTTGTCGAAATGTGTAAAAAGAAAAAGTGTAGGATCATATTGTGTCAGCAGATGCCATCTTGTAAATTAAAAGGGCGGGCTTGGAACCCGCCCCTACGAATTACTATTTCCCATCTAGAAGGTTTGGATTTATCTCGACATGCTCAACTTGATCATTTCGCCTTTTTGGTCAAAGGTCATGCGGGCGAAGTGGTTATGCGGCATGGACTTATATTCGTATTGTTTCTTCAAAGTCACTACATAACGCTGGCTGGCTTTGAGGACATCGTATTGGTTGCGATGTTCCTCAACTTTATTCGGGTCAAGCGTGAAGTTTGAAAGTTGCGGGTTGATCGCTACAGTAGCATCGTCCAGACCGGGAAGATAATTTTTGATCACTGATTTGATCTGCCCCAATATCTCGCTGGGCATCTCATCGGCGGCTACAACCAGCTCTTCGGGCGAATCGCTGATGGTCTTCAGTTCAGGGGTCAAAGTCGGACGGATGGCAGGTTCAGTCACATCTTTGATGTTTTTAGCACTTGCCAATGGATCACCGTAAAGCACAAAGGAGAGTATAGTCTTTTGGTCTTCTCCATCCAGGTAGCCTTGATCAGAAGTCATTTTCTTTGCCAGCGCCAGTTTGGATTGCATCAGGGCATAACCCGCGGACTGACCATCGACAACCAGTTTCCAAAAATGCCAGGCAAGCAGATCTGCCGCGATCAGGGGCTTACTGACCGAGCCATAAGCGATGCAGGTGGAGCCGACAAAAGCGCGGGTGCCGCTGGCAAGGAAATTGAGCGCGTTCGATTCACTGACCGCTTTTTCGAGAATATTTGCGCCATAACATGCTTCACTAAAAACCAATGTTGGTGCAGAGCTGGTCGCGGTGAAGTTTCCTGGCACGATCGCCACTGGATATTCCGGACCTTGCTCGCGGCGAGTGAGATCTTTTTGCCCATACCATTCAGCAGCATCCTTAAGACCATGCAGGTTGAAATAAGCATATTTGGGATTGCTGGTTTGACCATTGAGCAGATTCGAGTTGGTCGTTGGCGGGGAGGTCCGTAGACGTTCTGCCCTGTCAATGGTTGAAAATACCAGCGAAGAAGGTGTCTTCCAAACCTCAGCAGAACATGCTAGGTTGTTGGATCGCTCGAAGCGGGTAGCAAATTGCAGCAGTGAGCGGTTTATGCTCTCAAACCAGCGTGCAAAGGGATTACTCTCAAGTGATTTCTTGGATTTGACTTTGACATCATATTCATTATTGATAAAACGTAATTGCTCCAACAAATATCCGGCATCATTTCCTTTTTCATCTGGCAGACGACCGACTGGCCACTGCTGGATGAAGTAGTTCTCATCAATTGTGGCATACGGGTTATCGGAAGGGACATTTACGTCACTGTCATCGGTTGGGTTTGGGAGCATGTGGAAGGGCACGATATCGTTCCCACCCACAACCAACAGTGCGCCGATCATCTCACCACGGGCTGCCAGGACCTTGTCCAAATCGGTCAATGACAGCTTTAACTTCCAGGCATCGGGTTGACTGATAGGGCTGAGACCGAACTCCTGGGTGCTTTGCGGGTCATCTGGGACGAAGACGCAGCTGTTCCAACCAGGCAGACTGACGATTTTCAAAGAAAGATCGCACATGGCATCGATGATCACTGCTGCCGTGTTTTCGCCATATTTCTTCACCAGGTTTTGGCGCGAGGTCAAGACTACATAACTGGGGAAACGCCCATCGGTGTGGATCAGTTCACCTTTTTTGACTTTGTTGGCGATTGTGGCGAAATCAGCTTCAATTTCCTCGATCACTTTGAGGGCTGCCGCTGTCTGGGGGTCTTGGGCTGGCTTACTTTTAGCGATTGAAGGTTCTTTCACTGGTTCAGGGGTATCCTGGTAATGTTCAGGTGGTACTGTGGCGATATCCCTGATAAAGAATGAACTGGTGGGAACTTCAGAGTAATCCACTGGTACATCTTCATCCTCATCACCTTCGTCGAAAACAAATGAGGACACCTGGCTGGCTAGTGTTGGCTGCTCATCAAGCAACTCACTGGCGAGTTTCTTGTTGGTCGGCAAATCTTCTTCACCAGTGCTTACAAATTCAGTGTTTGAAAGCACGTTCCAACCCAGTTCCGCAGCAATCGAGGCCGGAACGGGCAGGTCGAGGAAAACCTTGAGATCTTCAGGCCAAAGCGGTTTGAAATTGTGATTTGGTCCAAGCAGGCGGTTTACCACCTGTCCGCTGGCATCATGGGCAGCACTCCAGTGCAATCGTTCAACACCCAGGGCATCGTTTCCGTTTTGCAGATCAGCGATGGCTGCTAAAATCTTGATTTGGACACATGAAGACCAACGGGAAGAATAGATCCCGCTCAAGGTTTGCAGCAGGGTGTAATTGCGGTTATCCTGCACTATGCGCATATGGAAAATAGCAGGCAGCGCCACCTTGGGGTTGTGAGCTAGTGACTCCATGACTACTTTTTCAGCAGTAGCCAAATCACCGCTTTCGTAGGCATTTCGCGCCTGCACAAGGGCTGGCAACCAGGCAGCTTTGCTCGCAGAAACAGAAGTACCGCGCTGCAGGTAGGCTTTGGTCGCAGCGATATCCGGCTTACTTCCTCCGGTCAGGTTATCAAGGAGAGTCGCGGCTTCTGTGAATTCCGGGTCGAAGGAGAGTAACTTCTCCAGGTTGGAGGCTGCCATTTCAGTGTCACCCAGCTCTGCCAGGACAAGGGCGTACATATAGTTGACCAGTAAATCACCAGGATAGCTCGCCAACCAGATCAAGGCTGCCTGGCGCGCAAACTGATATTCACGGTTGATGATGGCTGTTTGCAGCAGCGTTAGGAATTTTCCCCGACGGACGATCAGAACTTCATCATTTTTATGGGTGGAATAAGATCTCATTTTCTTTTTGGTGCCTCCTGGAGGTTGTTTACCAGGTTCAGAGCGACGATCGCGGCTAATTGCCGGCGAATACTTTGATCTGAAGGGGATAGTTGGGCTGCCTGGCGCAGCATGGTTTCGGCATTTCTGTAATCGCGGCTTTCTTTATAAGCAGCTGATGCCTGAATATATGGTCGGGGATCTTTCCCGACCATATCGATGGCTTTATGATAAGTATCGATAGCGTTATTAACCTCACGACGATCCTGATAGGTCTGACCCAACTCGAGGTAGGCGTCTATCAGGCTGGGATCCAGTTTGATCGCTTTGCTCAAGCGGGAAACAGCCTGGTCGAGGTTACCTTGAAGTCGATCAACCTTACCAAGCAAAATCAGCGTTTGTGGATTGTTCTGATCGATGGAAAGGCTGTTCTGCAGATTTTTCTCCGCTTTTTCCAAGTATTTGGCATTGATTTGATAGGCTGCCAACTGATTCAAAACTGAAGGATTGTCAAGGTTAGTTACAGCCAGGTTCTGCAGGGCGTTTAGAGCCCCGTGCGGGTTGGTGCGGTGATCGAGGTCGATGGAGAGCAAGTCGAAGGGAATCGGGTCTGCCACCACCGCTTTAGCTGCCTGGATGGTTAGCCTGGCGAGGTTCAGATTGTCGCTGGCAATCTCTGACTTTGCTTTGAGCATGAGAGCTTTGGGGTGGTCCGGTGATTGCTTCAACGCCTGATTCACAACCTGTGTTACCTGCTCAAAATCGTTCCTGACCAGATACGATTCTGCCATCGAGATAAAATATTCAGGATTCTCAGGTTCGAGTTGAGCAGCTTTTTGCCAGCATTGGATAGCAATCTGATGCTCACCTAATTGCTGGTTGATTCTGGCAAGCGAATCGAGCGCCTCTGGATTTTCCGGGAAGAGGTCCGAAGCTTTTCCAAAATAATCTTTAGCCGCATGGTAGTCTTTTTCCAATAATTTCACGTCACCCAACTGCTGCCAGTAATGTGCTGTTTTGGGGGAAATACGCAGCGCGTCTTCAAGGTGAGCAGCAGCTTCAGGATATAAACCAGCATCCAGATACATCGTTGCAGCAAAGGTGTGCCATTCTGGTTCATCAGGCCAAATCTGCAATGCTTTTTCCATCAACTCAGCCGCTTCCTTGGGTTGACTGCGTGTAGCAAATGCCTGGATCGCCAATAGAACGGGGTCTTGCGGGTATTTTTCGAGCAAATTCCGGGCAATAGCTGCGCTATATACCGGGTCTGGATGCAGGTTGAGAATCGCGTTCTGGGTCAAAACTTGAGGATCATCCTCATAAGCATTCATGATCGCGTCAATTCGCTCCGGGTTAACCAAAACTGAGAGAACCTGGGCTGCCTGACGCCCTGAATTGATCAGCTGGCTCATTTTATTTTCGTCATCCCAATGACCGTTGAAAACTGCCTGCCCGATTTTAAGTTCGGACATCAATTGTGAGGGTTTCAAAAAGCGCCCTGCAGAAGCTATTTGTTCTTCCATGAGTTCAGCCTGGTTTTGCTCTGTAAACAATTCAGGCGAATGGCGGGTGATATTCAGGAGTATGCAGTTGTTATGCTGACGGTAATTGTCGCCCAAATAAGCAGCCAAAAGCTGATTGGCGATCGGGTTGATACGAACAACAGCCAGGGCGCTCGCGAAACATTGATTTGCGGTTTGCCAGTCGAATGTTTCCCAGGCAGCAATTCCACAAGCCAGGCAAGCCCAGAGCCAATCAAAGTGTCGGGTGATGTGGAATGCCGTTTCTTGCTGGTGGAGAGCCTCTGCTTCAATAGCTGATCTGGCTGCTTCGAGATACTCGCTTGAATTTTGGGCTTCACCAGCCTGTTGGGCAAGTAATGCGCGAACTGCAAGGTTAAAAGAGGAATCAGGCTGATCTGCCAGGAAGTGCTCCCAAAGCATGGCAACCTTGGGGTAATCCTGCCCGATCATGGCATCCAAACAAAGCATTTGAACCAGGCGGTTTGTATTAGCTTTATTTTTAGTTTGCGAGGTGATGTAATCGAGAATTCCTTCGAGTTTCTGGTTGTTGCGCAGTGCCAAAGCCAATTCTGCCTGGGCTTCAACGAGCTCGAAGTTTTCGGGGTCGATTCGTTGAGCGAGGTCGGCGTGCTTTTGGGCTGCGTTGAGGTCACCGGTTACCCTTTCGAGTTGGATCGCCCGCAAGTAAAGCCCACTCACAGTATAGGAGAGGAAATCGGCAGAGCTTTGCATCTGTGCCTGGTCTGCGAGGCAGTCGTTATCACTGCTAAATTCCAATGCCTGGACCACTGGGGTGATCTTTTCCAAGGCAGGTAAAAATTGGCGGTTGGCAGTGAGCACATCACTGAGCAGAATTGGGTAGCAGGGGTGATTGCCCAGTGAGGCAGACAACTCCTGGGTCAGTTTCAAGGCAGCTGCCCCGTCTCCCAGCCGCAAAATAGAATAGACCAGGTCGCGTGTCTCCTGGAAATCAGGTGAAGGGTTGCCAGAAATGGCTCTCTGGACGATCGCTGAAGCTTCTTCCGGCTGGTCAAGATGTAGATAGAGATTGGCGACATCAACATATTCCTCGGTGGTAATGCCTTCAATCTCGAGCATGCGGTTGAGGGTGTTTTTCGTTTCCTCAAGGTCGTTCAAACGAGCGTATGTACGGGCCAGAGTGATGTAAAGGGTCTTATCTTCAGGTCGCAAATGAATAGCATCTTTCAGGACCTGGATAGCTTCTTTCTCGTTTCCTTGTTCACTCATAAATTCGCTGAACCAGAGCACATTTTCAAGGTCGGTTGGAGCGATTTGCAGGCAGGCACGAGCCGTGTTTAATGCCTCTGGCTTCACCCCGGAAGCGAGATATGCATCTGCCAGAACCTGGCGGGTTTCCAGATCGTCAGGATTCACCATCACCGCTTCCTGCAGTGATGCCAGGCTTATGTCATGCAGACCCAGGTTCAGGGCGGTTTTGCCAATCTGTAATTGCAGGTGGTGATAAGCTCGGGGCGATTTGGATTGGGGACTATCGAGCAATTTCAGGTAGCTTTCGTAAGCGGATTCATTGTTACCTACGGCGGCATTCAAATCGGTAGCCAACAAAGCCAGATCAAAATCCTGCTTCAATTTATCGCGGTTGATCAACAGCGCGTCCAGCAAGCTTTCCAAATCCTTCTGGTTGATTTCGGGGCGTTGTTTGTTCAAAGCGAGAAGGCAGTTCGCATAAGAGAGCAGAGTGTCTTCACGATGCAGCGAATTCCAGGCAAACTGTAACAATTGACGTGCACTGATGGGATCGTCCATGCCAAGGTAAGTTTGCCCTAACACCAGGGCTAAATCCGGGTCACTGGCGTAATCGCTTTCCAGGGGTTCGATGATATCCCAGGCGTCATTTGTGTAGCCCTGTTTCAACAGCGCGCTGGCTAATAGCTTGCGGACATCGACATCGTCCTGGTTTTGGGCGAATGCCTGTTTGAGAACTGCGATAGCATCAGTTGTTTGTTCATTTTCAAAATAGAGCTTGCCGAGCGCACTTAAGATTTGAGGATCGCCGGGAAAGGCAGCTTTAGCTTTTCGTAATGCCTGGGTGGCTTTTTCATTTTCACCCAATTCCGTCCAGATCCTTGCTAAGGAAAGCCAACTGGCTGGTTTTTCCGGCGCAACTTCTGAAGCTTGTTCCAGCAGTTCAACAGCGCGTTTCTTTTGACCCGAATTGATCAAGGCTTTGCCAAGGATGACCAAGGCTTCGCCGTCCAGTTGATCACGTGAGAGGAAATTTTCAGCAATCGGTATGGCAACTTCAGGTTTACCGGCTTTGATCGCAATATCGGAATAAATCAGCAGTTCCTCTCGCTGAGGTTGATCTGACTGGCTGATCAGTTCTGCGTATATTTCCAGGGCCTTTGGCTCCTGTCGAGTTTGCATATAGAGCCTGGCTAATTCTTTCTTATTGTTTTTGTTCTCAGGTTCAAAAACAGATAACAATGCTGAAGACTGGATGGCATCATCCAGGTTTGCCAGGCGTTGGTTAATATTGGCGGCAAGCCTGATCGTATTTAAATCGTTGGGGTCATCCTGGAGTGCTTTGCGAATAAATTCGCCTGCAGTTTTGTAACGTTTCTGTTCGTAGGCATATTCAGCTGCCTTTAGATTATCGCTTTGGAAATCGAACCGGGAAGATTGCATTGGCAAAGTTTTTCGTTGGAGAGCGTTGTCAAGGCCGGCCTGAACCTCAACGGACCGTTCCCGTAACTGGGGATAGCGCAGGGCAAACAAGGCATTCGTGGTCTCATCTTCACCCTGGCTCAGGAGGTCATAAGCAAAATCAACTTCATCCTGGCTGACTAAAAACTCAGCATATTGATTGCGGTAATCATCATTACCCGGCTCCAGTTGTAAGACCTGTTCCCAGGTTTTGCGGGCTTCTTCCGGTTCTGTTCGCTCCAATTCCAGTGCCATTTTATGCAAAATTGCTGCCTGGTTTCGGTTGATCGCCTTGAAAGCGAGGTCAAGAGCCCGGCGAGCCTTTTCAGGCTGCCCAGCATATTGGTACATGGCTGCCATATTTTGATAAGTCTCAACCGGGTGATCAGCTGCCTCGGTTTTGTTTTGGATCAAGAGGTTGTTTGCCAGCAACTTGAGGAACGAGTCAGAAACAACACCTTGCAGTTGGTTCAATACCTGGACCTGTAGGTGAAGGCTGGCGCTGTCAAGGAATTTTGCGATAAAGTCAAACTGTTCATTTTCAGCCAGGGGCAACTTTTTGAGTAGAGAAACAATACATTCTGCCATAGCCACTGAATCGGCGTCTTTCGTCATTGCTGCCAGTTCATCCAGGGCATCATCAAAATCCGGGCACAGTTTTGTCAGTACGACCAGGCTGGTGGACCAGGCATTCAGTCCAGTATTTCCCTCCAACAAGAATTCAACCAGCCCTTTCCAACCTGAAGTTTTGAAACGGTACTCGCGCATTGTGAGAGCGAGCAGGGCGGCATCCTTCAAGGTGGCAGGCTCTAAACCAGTCATGCGTACTGTTTCGAGGGTTTTGGCAGCTCTTTCGAGCAGATCTGCAGGCAGGGGTGTGAACAGATCGCTGAGATCTTTGTCTATCAGGCTTTCGTCCAACAGGAATAGCGACACCACAGCTGGGTGCCATCTTTCCGGGTCGTTACCGGCGAAATCGTACCAGGTTGAAGGAAGCGGATGAAGATCCAACTCCCGCCATAGTAACAAATTCTCGCGGTATGCCGCGATCAGTTTCCGGCTGGTTTTCTGGTTAAAACGTGAACTGAGCTCTTTGAGCAGCCAATCTATCGCCATCTTTTCTCCTTCTCGTCAGTCAAAATTATGGCATTACTCCCGTATATGGTTTAATGAAATAGTAGGCTGCTGCAAACAAGACCAGGCTGAGGAAAACAAGGAAAATCCCGATGCCGGTATTTGATTTTGCCAGGTCATTCAAGGAACCAATCAACAAGGAGGCATTACCAACCAAACCGGAAACGCCATCCGTGATACCTTTGTCAGCCAGCTTTGTGGTGGCATCGGCAATGGTTTGAATGTTGCGACTCATCGCCTGTTTTGCCAGGATAAAAATACTTAAAACCAGGCAGACAATGCCCAGTCCAAATAAGACCGCTGCTACGATTACTACAATTTGAATTCCGCTTTCAAACATAAAAAACCTCCACACAGATATCTGTTGGAGGTTAAGGTGCAACTCCTATGCCAAAGGCAGGGGCTGCTGACCGATTTTGGAAACGGGGTTGGAAATATCGAGGGGCAGATGACCGATGTCAATCGCTGCATCGTCGCAAAGTAAAACTGCTCGCTCCATCGCGTTGCGCAACTCACGAATGTTGCCTGGCCAACTGTAATTGACCAGAGCTTCCATGGCTTTGGGAGTGACATCGAGAATATTTTTACCCATGCTCATATTGTATTGCTGCAAAAAATAACCTACCAGGTCGGGAATATCTACTTTTCTTTCGGCTAATGAAGGCAGGTCAAGGTCGACGACTTTGAGACGGTAGTAAAGATCTTCCCTGAATTCGTGTTTCGCGATCATTTCCTGCAGGTTGCGGTTTGAAGCTGCTACAACCTGCACATCGACGTTGATAAGAGCAGTACCGCCAACCCGGCGGAATGAGCGTTCTTCCAAGGCGCGCAGAAATTTTGCCTGCAAATCCATCGGCATCGAAGAAATTTCATCGAGGAAAAGAACGCCATCATCGGCAATTTCCATCAAGCCGTTGCGTCGATGGGTGGCGCCAGTGAAGGAGCCGGCTTCGTGACCAAAAAGTTCTGATTCAAACATCGTCGATTGGATGGCAGGGCAGTTGACATCAATAAAGGGTTTGCCAGCCCGAGGTCCACTCTCGTGAATATAGCGGGCGAGGACCTCCTTGCCGGTTCCAGTTGGACCGGTGATGAGGGAGGAAACAGAAGCTTCAGCTGCACGCTGCGCCAATTCGACGATGGCTTTCATTTGAGGAGTTTTTCCGACGATGAACTTATCCAGACTGGCTTTGCCGCGCAGGTGGTTCAATTCACGGCGCATGGCAACCATTTCTGAGGCGCGTTTCACAGATTTTTCCAGTTCGAGCAGATCCACTGGCTTTTCCATAAAATCCTGGGCACCGTTTTTCATAGCTTCCACCGCCATACCAACTTCGCCATGGGCAGTAACTATGATCACCTGGGGTCTACGGGGCAGACGGGATGTTTCAGTCAACAAGTGCGGACCATAACCGTCTGGCAGCCGAACATCAAGAATGATGATATCGGTTCCATCCTGGCTGAGAATCTCGCGGGCTTCTGCAAGGGTGCCAGCTTCCTGGACCTCATAGCCCTTGGTTCTCAAGAACTCTGAGACGACCATTCGAGCAGTTTCTTCGTCATCAACAACTAATACCGATGCTGTCATTAAAATCCCTTCTTATGCCCTGGGGAGCAGTACGTGAAACACGCTGCCTCCAGGAACACTTTCAACATAGATGTTTCCTTCATGAGCTGTGACAATTCGCTTGGTTATTGCCAACCCAAGCCCGGTTCCAGTCGATTTGGTCGTCAGGAAAGGCTCAAAGACGTGTTCAACCACGTCGTCTGGAATGCCAGGTCCGGTATCGGCGATGATTATCTCACATTGTGGTGGCTTGATTTGGTCTGAGGCTGGAACAAGTTTGATGTTCAGGCTGCCACCATGCTCATCCATGGCTTCAATGGCATTGCTGATCAGGTTCACAAAGACTTGCTCTATTGCGCGTGGATCTGCCTTGACCAGTAGCCTTTCTTTTGGCGCGGAGAAATTGGAGGTGATATCCAATTTTTTCATACGCGGATCCCATTTGTCAAGAATAGCTGGGATCAGGATGGTAAGGTCCACCGGTTGAATCTGGTATTCGACCGGTTTCGAGAATGTGAGCGTCGATTGGACCAGGTGCGTCAGGCGCGAACAATCATTTTGCAGGCGCTCGACGAGCCCGGCATAAGGAGCGTCAGGACTCATTTTCATACCGAGAAACTGTAACCCGGTGGCAAGACTATTGATCGGATTTTTGACCTCATGGGCAAAAATGGCAGTCACCTCACCCAGAAAGGCGCGTTGTTCAAGCAGTTGGGAGTGAGCCCGAATCTTTTCGCTCTGGCTTAAATCCCGCAAAATCAAGACAATACTGCGCACTACGCCATCTTCTTTGACTGGCAGGCATAACACCTGGGCTGGAAAACTGGTTCCCTGACGGGTATTCAAGTTGAGGTTGTGCCCGACAAGGGTGGGTTTGCCCTGTTGGGCGTTGTTATAAAGTGTCTGGAGAGTTTCATTCCCGATCAAAACCATTTCTGCACGCTGTTGAAAAACTTCGTTACTGGCATAACCCAGCATTGATTCTGCCGCGGGATTGAGTTCTGTGATGCGCAGGTCAGGGCTGAGCAAAACAATACCTTCGTCGAGGTTATCGGTAACAGTCTGCTGAATTCGCGCCAGCTTACGGATGTTGCGCATAGAAGAACCGACTTGTTCCAGTGTGGACAAGTGTTTGAAGGAAGTACTGGTGTGGACACCGAGCAAGGTCAGGTAGCGGAGGGTCTCGTTATCGGGTACCAGCCCGAAACCACCGGCTAAAATCAGTCCCTGTAATTTGTCGTTGATCAACAGAGGAATGCTAAAGAGGTAGGACGCTTGAAGTTCCTGGGCGATCTCCTCAAAAGAGGACAACGTCGGCTTACCTTCACGCCACAAAACGGTCGATTCCAATTTTGATAGCTCGTCCATTTTAATATCTTCAGGATAGTATTGGGCGATCTCAGAATTGTGCTCATGGGAAAGTTTGAGGGTTTCTCTATGGCGGCGATA
>DHUW01000030.1:0-215 GCA_002409365.1 Anaerolineaceae bacterium UBA5224
TATTTTTTGCCATCGAGCATGAAGCTGGCACCCTGGATGCGGTTTGCCACCCTGCCAATCAACCCTCCGAAGTACATGGGATTGGTCAAATAGAGGCTGGGGTCCTGGTAGGCAAGCACTACTTCATCCAGGTTGCCAAAACGGTCGGGGGTGCGCAGGCTGAAAATGACCCCGCCCAGATCCAGGATGCCGACAGACATCCCGTTGGCGTTGGT
>DHUW01000030.1:430-848 GCA_002409365.1 Anaerolineaceae bacterium UBA5224
CATGAAAGATATTTTAATTCAGATAACAGGCAATCGACAGTTGACTTTGGGATGACTTTTTGAATGAGGTTGGATTATTCCGGGAGAGTCAACGGCACCATTGGGAATTGATAACCATGGAGACGCAGAAAAGGGCGGGTTTGGAACCCGCCAGTACTGAAAATTGTGTGAAGGATGATCTGTCTATTTGCCCAACAAAGCCGCCCCGGGGTTGCGCTCGAAAAATAGTCTATCGGGCGGTGTTGATAGGCATGATGATATGGCTGAAATTATCATCACCGACCGGGCGCAGCATGCCTGGTGTATGTACTGCATTGGTTTCAAGCACCACGTTGGGAGTCTTGATAACTTCCAGCGCTTCGCGTAGATAGCGAATGTTGAAGGAGATCAAGAGGGGCACACCATCCACCGAAGCATC
>DHUW01000030.1:1075-2389 GCA_002409365.1 Anaerolineaceae bacterium UBA5224
CTCTTTTGCCCTTCCACTTCAGGTTGAATGTCCAGTTTGGCTATGTAGCTGCCCTCGCGTGCGATGATCTCGGTCTGTTTGCATGCCTTAAGCAATTGAGCAGTGGAGAGCACGGTACGCGTTTTGAATGAAGGAGGGATGATGGCGCTGTAGTTGGGGAAGCTGCCTTCGATCAACTGGGAAACCAGCTGGGCATCTTTCATCTGGAAAATTACCTGACCGCGACCCTGGGGGAAAGAGATGAGTACGGTTTCATCGCCGTCGGTCGCGATGCGGCTCAACTCTGAAAGGGCGCGGGCGGGGACCAGGGCTTCAAAGTTCTGGGGTACTTTTTGCGCCATCTCAGATTTGGCGATCGAGATGCGATAGCCATCCGTGGCAGCCATTTCCAGCGTATTACCATTGAAGGTCATATGAACACCGGTCAGGTTCGGGCGGGCATCGTCAGTGGAGGCGGCAAAAACAACCTGTTGGATCTGTTCCTTGAAATTTTCGATGTTGAGCGCGATAGCTTCGTCCAGGTTGGGAGTGGGCATGGGTGGAAACTCTTCGGCGCTGATACCTTTGATGTCGGTGTTCAGCGTGCCGCATTTTACATTAAGGGTCTGGGTATGTTCGTCTACTGTGAGGACAACATCTTCATTAGGCAGGTTGCTGACCATGTCCACAAAGGTGCGGGCGGGAACGGTAAGCCCACCTTCCTCTTCAACTTTAGCGCCAATCCAGGCGCTGATGCCTAATTCGAGATTGGTAGCAGAAAGGCGCAGTCGGCCATCGTCAGTTTTTATGAGGATGTTGGATAGTACAGCCAGGGTGCTGCGGGATGTGACCGCGCGTGAGACAATGCTGACACCATGGGCAAGTTGCTGTTGTTGGACGACGGCTTTCATGAGACCTCCAGAAATTATGGACTATTGTATCGGTTAAGTATACCTTTAAGCCCGCTTTTTTTCCACAAAAACGCTCGTTCAGACCGGCAATGATACAATTACCGAATTATTATCTATAATTGAGTGTTATGCAAAAACCTACCAAGTTATCTGTAAAATTACTTTTTCGTTTGTATTTTCTGTTCATTTTTGCAGCCCTGGGCATGCTGATCGCCTTTATGCCGCTTTACTATGATCAGCTTGGTTTCAGCGGAGTCCAGATCAGCACCTTGATGATCATCGGTTCGGCAGCTTTGATCCTGTTCGCACCAAGATATGGATTGCTTTATGACCGGGCAAACAATAAGCGGCTGGTCTTGATGGTCTCTATGGTGATCATGGCGCTTACCTTGAGCACGATCACCTGGATTAAGCTCTTTGTGCC
>DHUW01000030.1:2704-9649 GCA_002409365.1 Anaerolineaceae bacterium UBA5224
GCGGTTGTTGCCGGTTGGCTCTACCAGAAATTTGGGATCACGGTAAACACCATATTTTTTCTTGCCCTGACTGGTTTGAGCATAATTACTTTACTTTTGATGCCAGAATCTGTATTTAAGGAAGAGACGGAAGAGGACGATCACCAGGAGAAGCTCGGGCTTTCAGCGGTGCTCAAATTGATCGTATCCCACCGTTTTTTGTGGCTCATGGCGTTGGCACTCGCAATTTCGGATCCAACCCAGGATGGAGTGCGCTCTTTTGAGCCCATTTACATGCAGAGCCTGGGTTTAGGCGCGGTGTTTGTTGGTCTTTCCAATTCGTTGAGTGCTATCGGGGAAGTGCCATTTATGATGTACGCTGATCGGGTAATACGCAAGTTTGGTATCCGGCAAATAATTATCGCTGTTATTCTTTTCGACCTTGTCAGACGCTTACTGGTGTGGTTTTTCCCTTCAGGTCCAATGGTTTTTATTACCGCCGTGATTACATCAGCCAGTTTCACTTTTCGCCTGGTGGGTACGCTCACGCTTATTAATATCTCTCTGCCAAAACGGGTCACCAGCACAGCAAATGCCTTTATCTACGTAACCATGTTTGGTATTGCCTACATGATCAGCAATGCCATCAGCGGTTTTGTGTATGACCGTTTCGGTAACCAGGATGTCTACCTGGTAGGAGCCGCATTCTGTGCGGTATCTTTGTTGCTGGCTTTGATCGCTGGCAAGTACGAACCAAAATCTGAACCAATGGGTAACCCCATGTAGTGGGAGGGGAGTATTGAGCGAACTTAACACTTTGCGACCATCCGACCCGGAGCTGGCTGAACTGCTGGCTGATTTTCCTACGCGCAGTCCTTCAGGCGAAATCCCGGTAATGGATGAGGAGGAAGTCTCGCGGGTGCTATCACTGGCTGAGATTGCCGGCATTCCGGTTGTGGTGGACGGCGGTTGGGCAGTGGATGCCCTGTTAGGCTGGCAAACGCGCGAGCATTCTGACCTGGACCTGGCGATCAACCAGCAATACCTCCCCCGTTTACTCAACATTCTGCGGCGTCTGGATTACCGATACTTACCCAGGGGGGATGAGTGGCTGCACAATTTTGTCCTGGAAAACGGCGCCGGTCATCAGATCGACCTGCACAGCTTCGTACGCAACAGCAAGGGTCAGATCGTGGGCGGTGTGGAATACCCCGGCGATTCCCTTACCGGCCAGGGTAGAATTGCGGGCAAGGATGTGGCTTGCATCCAACCGGAATGGCTGGTTGATTTTCACCTCGGTTATGCCTTTGACCGCCAGGATTACCAGGATGTGACCTATATATGTAATCTTTTCAAGTTGGCTTTGCCAGCGGAATACCGTGATTATGCTGTCGATCTCTATGAAGGCAAGCAGCCTGGAACCTGGCATCTGCCGGAGCGTTTCAGCGTACGTGTAACTCAGAGCCCAGCCGATTACCTGGCGTTCACGAATATCATGGATAAGAACAGGCGCGATGGTCTCTCTTCAGAGCTTCAGGCAACCATCCTTGAATTGCTCGAGAGGTGTATAGAACCGCAGGATGTAAGTCTGGCTGATTTTCGTGGTGCCGGCTTACGCTCAGGTCTGATTTTGTTGGAAGATGAGCGCGTGATCGGCGCCTGCGAACTCATTTTTCTGCCAGCAGAAAACGGGAAAAATGCAGACGATGAAAAATGGAGTATCCGCCAGGTATCCTTTTCGAGACGGGCTGATTATTCGTCGTTGTTCTTAGTGCTGGTGGGCTCTGCCACCAAGGAAGCCCAAAGAGCAGGAGCAAACAAAGTGGAAGTAATGCCGTTGGATGACATCACCCAACCCCGACCAGCGCTCCCAGACCGTTACGATATGGGAGAGATTGGTTTTGCCAGCTTTTATGCAAAGGCTGGATTCCGACGTTTGGAGCCCTTACCAGGCAGCCGCTGGATATGGGAGGAAAAAAGTGGTCGTTGAGTCAAGCCTCATTCAAAGACCCCTCCCACGCCTGCAAAATATGAGCACAATATTTCCAAAAAGACTCACAATCAATACCGCCTCGCAAAAAACATCTTGTTTATGCAGCTTCGTTTGTTTAATCAACCAGGCGGTATAACTAAAATATCTTAAAACGCTGAAAGGATTGCCATGTACACCATCTCAATAACACCCGAAATACAAGCCAGCGCACTCATCCTGGGTTGTATGCGCATTGACGAACTCTCCGCCACCCAACTCGATACACACCTTAAAACGGCCCTTGATCTGGGAATTAATCTTTTTGATCACGCTGACATTTACGGTGGCAACGGTGGATGTGAACAGCTGTTTGGCGATTGGCTGCGAGCCAATCCTGGCATGCGAGACCAGATGTTGATCCAGTCGAAATGCGGAATCGTTCAAGATGAAGAAGGCAATAATACCGCTTTCAATTTTTCTTACGATTACATCCTGAGATCCGTTGAGGGTTCTCTTAGCCGCTTAGGGGTTGACCATCTTGACATTCTCTTGTTGCACCGACCGGATGCCCTGTTTGAGCCCGAAGAAGTTGCTGCTGCTTTCGACGCTCTTTTCATTAGCGGTAAAGTGCGAGCGTTTGGTGTCAGCAACATGAACTCCGGTCAAATGGAACTGCTACGTTCTGCCAGTAATCACAAACTGGTTGCAGATCAAATTGAGTTTGGTCCCATGCATACCGGCATGATCGATCATGCACTGCGCATGAACACCATGCTCCCCTTCTCAGAAGATCATGATTCGGGAACGCTTGATTACTGCCGTTTGCACGAAATCGTCATCCAGGCATGGTCTCCTTTCCAGTACGGCGTTTTTGAAGGAACATATATCGATAACCCCAAATTTCCACAACTTAACCAGGTCCTTCAGGAAGTCGGGGATAAGTATGGTTTGACAAAAAATGGTGTGGTAGCAGCCTGGATTGCACGGCACCCCGCCAAAATGCAATTGATTGCCGGGACGACAAACAGCCAGCGCCTGAAAGAGGTCGCTAAAGGAATGGACTTCCCGCTTCAACGGGAGGATTGGTATCGCATCTATACAACCGAAGGGCGTGATCTACCGTAAATTCCGGCCTGTTCTCACTGTGCCATGGTGAAAAACACAACATCTGCTAAAACTTGTGTCTTATAATAGCGGAAAGAGTTTTTATATGATTAAATTCGTCTGTGATAGCACTGCTGATATACCCTCAGGGCTGATCGAGGAATATGATATTCAGATCGTTCCAACCCACCTCATTTGGGGCGAGGAAGATTTTCTCGATCGCGTTACCATCCAGCCAGAAGAGTTTTACCGAAGGGCGACGATTGACCCTGTCCCACCCACATCTGCCACTCCTACAATCGGTGAGTTCAAAACAGCATATGACACCGCGATCGCCAAAGGTGCCACGGAAATTATCTGTATGCCGATCGGCTCTAAACTCAGCTCGACCTTAAAAATCGCCCGGCTGACTGCCACGGACTATCCAGTGCCGATTCATGTTGTCGACACACTGGGAACAACCATGCTTACTGGTTGGCAGGTCCTCGCTGGGGCACGGCGTGCTGCTGAGGGGGGTTCCGTAGATGAAGTCCTGAACGTAATCGAAGAAACCAGAAAATCGGTTTTTGTACTCTTTGGACTGGATACACTTTCCTGGGTGGCACGCGGCGGTCGAATGGGCAACAGCTTTCGCTGGCTCACTAGCACGGTGCCGATTAAACCAGTCATATCCTTAAGCTCCGATAAGGGCAAGTTCGAAGCTATTGCCCTGAAACGCACTTACAAAGGTGTAAAAGAAAGTCTCCTTAATGCCTTTTTTAAACGTGTGCCGCAAATTCCCAGGTGCCGCCTGGCAATCTTGCATGGCGATGCGCTTGAGAGTGCCCTGGAATTAAAAGACCGAATCCTGGAGGTTGCACAACCGATGGAATTGTTCATCACCAGCACCGGTCCGGTGGTTGGGCTGCACACTGGTCCAAAAGCCTTGGGGCTGTGCGTTCATCCGCAGGTTTGAGCCAAGTGATAAATGTCACAAAACGAGGTGAGAGCAATCAATTCCTGTTCATACGCTTTCCTTTTGGAATTAAACTAAATAGGATAAAGTCGCTCACATTGACGAGAAGAAACGGGAGGAAGTATGATCAAAATCGTGACTGACAGTGCCAGTGATATTCCCGGGGAACTAACCAGGGAATATGGCATCATCAAGGTACCCACTCACATCATATGGGATGGAGAACAATACCTGGATAGCGTCACGATGACAGCGGACGAGTTTTACCGTCGACTACCAACCACAACTGCAATCCCCACCTCTTCGCAACCCAGTTCGGGAGAATTCCTTGCAGCCTTCAAGGAGGCTGCTGCCCAGGGTGCAACTGAAATTGTGTGCCTCACTGTCAGCAGCAAGCTCAGCGGCACATTTGATTCCGCCGGTAACGCTGCCCGAGAAAGTATTGTGCCAGTGCATGTGGTGGATACTCGCTCAATTTCCATGCAGCAGGGTTGGCAAGTCCTGGCAGCAGCTCAAGCAGCACGCCTGGGTGCATCGCTGCAACAGGTGCTGGATGCCATCGAAAGCATTCGCCAAAAAGTGGTCTTTTCAGTAGGGCTGCCATCGCTAACCAATCTTGCCCGCACCGGAAGATTGGGGCCCGCCTTCAAATTGATCAGCAATGTTGTGATATCGGTGCATCCATTGGTAGCAGTCAATTCGGATACCGGAAAAATAGAACCGGTAGGTTTGGCGCGCACAAAAAAATCCATGTTGGATAAGGTATTCAACCACTTCAGGCAGAAAATTGGCGAGGGTCTCAGGCTGCACGCAGCTGTCATGCATGGTTCTGCGAAAGAAGAAGCGAATTATTTGAAAGAACGCATCGAACAGGAATTGGCACCTGTAGAAATGATTTTATTAAGCACCGGACCTGTTTTAGGAGCCCATGCCGGTCCCGGTTCGGTCGCGATCAGTGGGTATTACGAATAATTAGTTTTTATTAGAGAGGACCGTTTTTCCGAAAACAGGATAACGGTCTAATAGTAAGGGAGACCTTCCATGGTCTCCCTTCATTTTTATCTAAAAAATAGCTTTGGTGACGGTAGTAAGCTCTCACCTTAGGTAAGAACAATTCCCCACCTCCGTCTCGGCAGGTTGATCGTAGAGGTTTCCCTCTATTTATTGTACCAATGACAAAGCAGCTTTATCTGCGATCAGGGTCACGTTCGGGTGTACCTGAAGGATCGAGGCAGGAAGCATGGGGTCAATGGGACCTTCCAGCATCTCCTTAACAGCTTCAGCCTTACCGGAACCGCTGGCGAGGACCAAAATTCTTCTCGCACCAAGGATCGATTTCATGCCCATCGAAATGGCTTGCCGGGGAACTTCGTCTTCCGAATCAAAAAAGCGGGCGTTGTCTTCAATCGTATTTTGTTTCAGATCGACCAGGCGGGTCTGAGCAGAAAAATACTTGCCGGGTTCATTAAAGGCGATATGCCCGTTGCTGCCAATGCCGAGTAATTGCATATCGATCCCACCCGAAGTTTCAATTAGCTCGTCATATTGCTTACCGTAACCCTGGGGATCGGTGGTCAGTCCATTCGGAACATGGATGTTCTCAGGCACAATATCGATATGATCGAACAAGTTTAGCTGCATAAAGTGGGCATAACTTTGCTCATGGGATGAAGATAACCCGTAATATTCATCCAGGTTGAAAGAACGCACATCCTTGAAACTGAGCCCGTCTTCGTTATAAAACCGGATCAGTTCCTGGTAGGTGCCAATGGGGGTAGACCCAGTCGCCAAACCAAGAATACAATCTGGTTTGAGCAAAACCTGGGCTGCAATAAACCGGGCTGCTCTACGGCTCATATCGTCATAATCTTGCGCTCTGATAATCAACATTTGTCACTCCTTGAACTGAAAATTCTAAAAAATTATACTGCATCAGATAAGAGTAGCGGGAAAACAGGAGGGTATAATCTATAAAAATACTCACCAGATAAGAACGAGGAGATTATGACTGATAAATTAGCCTGGATTGACGAAGAACTCAAAACCCTAAAGGAGACCGGATTTTATAACAACATCCCCACGATGGATTCAGCCCAGGGTCCTTCTGTGATCATTAATGGAAAACAAGTGCTCAATTTTTGCGCCAATAACTATCTTGGTTTGGCAAACCACCCACGTTTGGTGAAAGCCGCAACCGAAGCAATGCAAAAATATGGCGTCGGACCGGGTGCAGTGCGCTCGATCGCTGGAACGATGGATCTGCACATCCAGCTGGAAAAGCGGATGGCGGCATTCAAGCGGGTTGAAGACGCAATCACATTCCAATCAGGTTTCACTGCCAACGGTGCCACGATTCCGGCCCTGGTTGGTAAGGAAGATGCCATTTTTTCTGACGAATTGAACCATGCCTCCATCATTGATGGCTCACGCCTCTCGGGTGCAAAAATCCACCGCTT
The DNA here is from genome assembly GCA_002409365.1 of Anaerolineaceae bacterium UBA5224. GTDB lineage: Bacteria > Chloroflexota > Anaerolineae > Anaerolineales > Anaerolineaceae > Mesolinea. The sequence goes on from DHUW01000030.1 coordinate 9,171, forward strand.
CAAGCATACTGATGTGGCAGACTTTGAACGCGTAGTACAGGAAGCCCAGGGAACCTACCGCCGCGGTTTGATGATCACAGATGGCGTTTTTTCGATGGACGGTGATTATGCTCCGCTGGACAAACTGGTGGAGGTTGCGAAAAAGTACGACCTGATGACCATGGTCGATGACGCTCACGGTGAAGGCGTTTTGGGTGAGGGTGGTCGTGGTATTGTGGACCACTTCAAACTGCACGGACAGGTTGATGTTGAAGTGGGCACGTTCAGCAAGGCTTTTGGCGTAGTTGGCGGCGTGGTGGCTGGCAACGCGAAAATCGTCGAATGGCTGCGCCAACGCGGACGACCCTTCTTGTTCTCCTCAGCTGTTACCGTACCCGACGTGGCTGCCTGCCTGGCTTCGGTGGACCTTCTGGAAGAATCAACTGAATTGGTCGATCGCCTCTGGGCAAACGCCCGCTTTTTCCAGAAAGAAATGCGCA
>DHUW01000107.1:0-24781 GCA_002409365.1 Anaerolineaceae bacterium UBA5224
ATTGCTGGAAGGTCTTGATCAGGAAGAGCGCTAAATATTGCGCTTTCCCGCAGGAACTGGGTGAAACTATCGTTTGAAAGGGACATTATTTTTCATCCGAAGTAAGTTTCTCCTAAGATTGCTCCTCGACCACTGGTTCAACCAGGTCGGGAACCTTTTCATCAGCTTTAAAGGTCAGCTCGGATTGCCCTTCTTCCTTGCTTACCCGCACAACATCGCCAGCTTTGAAATCACCTTCCAATAAGCGTATCGCAAGTTTGCTTTCAACGTATTTCTGCAAAGCACGCTGCAGCGGGCGGGCACCAAAGAGTGGGTCATAACCCTGTTCAGCCAACCATGATCTGGCAGAATCGTCGATCACCAGGCTTATGCCATAAGTTTTTAAGCGATCAGCAACTTCTTTGACCTGCAAGTCGACGATCTTGGCTACATCTTCCTTCGACAAAGGTGCAAAAGTAATAATGTCGTCAATACGGTTCAAGAATTCGGGTCTGAAGGCATCTTTCAGCGCCTTTTCGATCTTTTCCTGCGAATCCTTGATCTCTTGAGAATCATCATCTTCCGCAAGGAAACCAAGCGCACCTCCTTTACGAACAAATTCAGTGCCGAGGTTACTGGTCATGATCAGAACTGTGTTCTTGAAATCAACCACCCTGCCCTGACCATCAGTCAGGCGACCGTCGTCCAGAATTTGTAGCAAAGCATTCCAAACTTCCGGATGAGCCTTCTCAATTTCGTCAAAAAGAATCACACGATAAGGGCGTCGGCGAACGGCTTCGGTCAACTGACCACCTTCTTCGTATCCAACATATCCCGGAGGTGCACCAAATAGACGCGAGGCCGTATGCTGTTCACGGTACTCGCTCATGTCAAGGCGTACCAGTGCGTCTTCATCGTCGAACAGGAATTCTGCCAATGCTTTCGCCAGTTCAGTCTTACCTACACCGGAAGGTCCGATGAAGATGAAGGAGCCAACAGGTCGGCTCGGGTCTTTCAAGCCGGCACGAGCCCGGCGAATGGCATCTGATACTGCCTTAATGGCTTCATCCTGCCCGATGATACGCTCATGAAGCCGGTCTTCCATGTGCAGCAACTTCTGGGTTTCAGACTCCAGCAGTTGTGTCACCGGGATACCAGTCCACTGGTTGATCACCTCGGCAATATCATCGGCATCAACTACGTCGTCCAACTTGTTTTCAGCTTCCCATGCTGATTGTCTCTCGTTGAAGCTCTCTTCGAGTTTTAGTCTCTCGGACTTTAGTTTCACAGCCAGTTCGTATTCGCGATCCAGGCTGGCTTTTTCTTCTTCTGCCAACAAGCGGTCGATCTCTTTGCGGTCATTCTTGAGGTCATCCGGCAGAGAATATAAAGCTACGCGCAGTTTTGCGGCAGCTTCATCCATCAAGTCAATGGCTTTATCCGGCAATTTCCGCCCAGTCATATATCTTGCCGAGAGATTCGCGGCTGCTTCAAGCGCCTCATCAGAAAGCTTGACCTTATGGTGTGCTTCATAGCGGTCGCGCAAGCTCTTCAGCATGAGGACGGTGTCTTCAATGCTTGGCTCTTCAACATAAATTGGGGCAAAGCGGCGTTCCAAAGCGGCATCTTTTTCGATGTACTTGGTATATTCATCGATGGTTGTCGCGCCGATACATTGCAGGTCGCCCCTGGCAAGTGCCGGTTTGAGCATATTGGACGCATCCATCGTGCCCTGGGCTGCGCCAGCACCGACAACGTTATGAAGTTCATCGATAAACAAAATAACTTCACCATCACTCTCCTGGATTTCCTCTATGGAATTCTTAAGCCGCTCTTCAAACTCGCCTCTAAAGCGAGTTCCGGCGACCATCGCACCCAGATCAAGTGAATAGACCAGTTTATTTGCCAAGATTTCAGGTACCTCATCATTGGCGATTTTTTGTGCCAGACCTTCCACAATGGCTGTCTTACCAACGCCAGCTCCACCGATAAGCACCGGGTTGTTTTTTGTGCGCCGGGAAAGGATTTGGATCAGACGCATGATCTCAGGCTCGCGACCATAAACTGGATCAAGCTTCCCTTCCTTGGCTATCTGGGTCAGGTTGTGTGAGTATTTCTCAAGGGTCTTGTATCGTCCTTCAAATTTGCCCCTTTGGGTTGCACGAGGACCTCCACGGAGATCCTGGATCACGCCCAAAACATTGGTCCGGTTGATCCCGAACTCTTCCAACGTGCGGGCGAGCTGAGTACCTCTTTCAGCCAAAATAGCCAGGAAGAGATGCTCGGTGGAAATATATTCGTCGCCAAGGCGGTTGGCTTCGGTCTTTGCCATATCAACCACCATCTTGACACGCGGAGTGAGAAAGACTTGTCCGGCTGGTCCGCCAAAAATATTGGCTTTAGGCGTATTTCGTAAAATAGAATCAATGCGGTCAACCAGGTCACCCGGGACGACGTTCAAGGCTTCAAGAATTTGGGTAACAAAACCTTGTGGCTGTTCGATCAGAGCGAGAAGGATATGTTCAGAATCGATCTGATTATGTCCATAACGCTGGATGATTTCAGCCGCGCGGGCAGCGGCGTCCTGCGCTCTCTCTGAAAATTTATCAAAACGCATCATAGTGTTTTTCCTCTAGTTTTCTTTTCTATGCATCATAAATAATGGTGCAATAATTGTTCCAGACTATAGTTTACGTTATGGATGTAAGAAATTGATTAATTAACCTGTGATTATTATCAAATTTACTTCGAACAGGACGAATGACGAGATTACGGTTTACTTACCACCCCCTCTTTAGAGGAGGAAAGGGGGTGAGAGAATGTATTTTCATTCGGCAGCCTCTCCTCCTGGCTTCGTCGTCCCCTGTAAAGAAGACGATACATTCGGCGTGGAAATCGTCCTTTACGGATTTAATTCGTATTTCTTTGTAAGGGAGACCTTCCATGGCCTCCCGCAATAACAAAGCGGAATGTTGGACTCGGGACGGCTTGGAACCCGTCCCTTATGAATTAATTCAGAATGTTTACTTCATGATCTCGAATGTCCATGGACCGCTTACACTTCCGCTCATAGCCTCCTGGACCATAGCCTGAACGGCAGCCTGCGCCTCTGCGTTATCAGCATAACCTGATGCTTCCGAGATCTTGTTTACAGCTGCCCGTTTTCCACTGGCACATTCAAGGGTCAGACCTGGAAAATCTTTTGATAAGGCATCTTCTATGTAAGGAATGCGCAGGTCCTCGCAATAAGGTGCTGCTACTGCCAATTCCAGTATTTCAAAGGTCATTTTCTTACCTGTTAAGTCTCCGGGGAGGTCTGTAAAAATGATGTCATCGATCTGGTAAGCATCCATTTTTTCGGTATCGATACATTTTTCCTGTTCGTTATAAGAAGGTTGGTAAAGGCAATAGGTATTGCTATCTTTTTGGTATAGTCTTTCAAAGAATTCAGTTTTTGCGTCAGTATAATCAGCTCCACCTGCTACACTGAGCTTGACCTTACTGATATACCAGTTTCGCCAGTCAGGATTGGGGAACTTGACTCTCAATACCAGGTCATTCCCTCTTTGGGCTACATGCAGCAATTCGACCGTCAATCCTGCCTGAGTGGATTTGATCGGTTCATCTATCCATGATGTTGTTGCCATATTAGCTAATGGATTGACAGGCTCAGACGTTTCCGTTGGTTTCTTTCCACAACCTGAAACCAATAACACAGATAACAGTGTGAAGATCAAAAGCATTCGATGTATCTTTTTCATTTTATCTCCTTTCCTTCCGACCCATTGCCGAGCGGAGGGGAAGCGGGCTCATAACTAAAAGTTTATCGCTCATGGTAATTAAGAATATTTATACCCTAAACCGGACATGGCACTTATCGGATAACTGGAAGAACCGGTTTTCCTGGGCGAAATCATTTCAACAACATCGCATCTCCAAATGAGAAAAAGCGATAGCCTTCAGCTTTGGCGATTTCGTAAGTGTTCAATATTTTTTCTTTGCCGGCAAAAGCACTGACCAGCATAAGCAGGGTTGATTTGGGAAGGTGGAAATTCGTGATCATCGCATCAACACACTTGAAGGTGTAACCGGGTGTGATGAACAGTCCGGTTTCACCCGAAAAAGCCTGGGTAAGTCCGTCCTGGGAAGCGCTTTCGAGAGTACGCACACTGGTCGTTCCCACAGCAATCACCCTGCCGCCTGCTGCTTTGGTCTGTCGTATCGATTCTGCGACTTCTTCGCTTAAGTGGCACCATTCGCGATGGATGACATGCTCTTCAGCCACTTCTTCAGTGACTGGCGCAAAGGTGTCCAGTCCAACCCGCAGTTCTATCTTCGCCAGGTTCACGCCTTGTATCTGAATCTTTGTCAGTAATTCCGGCGTAAAATGCAAACCGGCTGTTGGTGCTGCCGCAGACCCTGGTGTATGGTTATAAACGGTTTGGTAGCGTTCCGGGTCTCCGACATAATTGTGAATATAAGGGGGCAAAGGGGTGTGACCGGCCTGATCGAAATAGCGTTCAATTGGTTCCCGGAAACGCACAATGCGCTTGGATCCTTCCAAAACCGCTTCGACTTCTCCCACAGGGCCCTTATCCACCTGGAAGTTGCGGTGGACATGCATCCCACTGCCGCCAACCAACACTTCCCAGTTCAATTCATCCAGTTTATTCAGCAGGAGTATCTCAATCTTGCCGCCTCCCGGCTGCTTCTTACCAAAGAACCTGGCTGGAATGACCCGCGTTTCATTTACGACCAGCAAGTCACCCGGTCGCAGGTAATCGACAATATCGTAAAAATGGCGATGCTCAACACATCCAGTTTCGCGATCCAAAATAAGCAAACGGGAATGGTCGCGAGGTTCAACAGGAACCTGGGCGATGAAATGCTCAGGCAGATCGTAATTAAATTCTTCAGTTTTCATTCATCAAAAAGACTCGCCTGGGCGTTGGCTGAGGGGTGATATTCGCGGTCGAAATGATGGTATGCCAGCGCTGTAGCAACCCGGCCCTGTGCCGTCCGGTCAATAAAACCGCATTGCAGCAGGTACGGCTCAACAACATCCATAATCGTATCGGGCTCTTCGCTGACTGATGCAGCAATCGTGTTCAATCCGACTGGTCCGCCGTCGTACTTATCGATAATAGCCAGTAAGACGCGCCGGTCCATCTCATCCAGACCGAGAGGGTCAATACTGAGCATTCCCAGACCTTCCTGGGCAACACTCTTGGTAATGGTTCCTGCTGCACGTACGTCAGCAAAATCGCGTACCCGTCGCAGAAGTCTTAATGCGATCCGGGGTGTTCCCCGGGCACGGCGGGCAATTTCCTGGATGCCCTCTTCCTCGAATGGCACATTCAACATTCTGGCTCCACGCCGGATAATGGCTGCCAGCGATTCCTGGTCATAATAATCCATGCGATAAACAGCGCCAAAACGAGCTCTTAGTGGTGCTGAGAGCAACGCAAGGCGTGTGGTTGCACCAACCACAGTAAAGCGGGGTAGCTTCAGACGCACAGATTTGGCTGCCGGACCTTTGCCGATGATGATATCAAGCGCAAAATCTTCCATTGCCGGGTAGAGAATTTCCTCCACCATTTTTCCGAGGCGATGGACTTCGTCAATAAATAGGATGTCACCCGCCCGCAGGTTGGTGAGAATCGCCGCAAGGTCGCCTGCCCTCTCGATCGCCGGACCGGAAGTGACCTTGATGTTCACACCCATTTCGGAAGCAAGGATATGCGCCAGGGTGGTTTTGCCGAGACCGGGAGGACCATGAAATAGTACATGTTCCAGCGCTTCGCCGCGCTGCTTGGAAGCCTGGATTTGAATGAGCAGGTTATCTTTGACACCCTGCTGCCCGATCAGTTCGTCCAGGGTTGTCGGACGCAACGCCAGGTCGATTTTATCTTCCGATCGTTTGGCTGCCAGGATGCTGTCTTCGTCTTTGGTTACCATCGTCAAAATTATAACCGGGAAATAGTTGGATAGTGGCGGCGGCGTTGATTTGATACAATTGTCATGAAGAAAAAGAAGCAAGAGGTAACATATGCAGAAATTAGAAATCAACCCTTATGACCTATCGATTAACCCGCATCATCTCTTCGATCGCCAAACGCTGCTCTTGGCAGCAGGCGATTTTTCTGCAGGAGATTTTAACGAAATGACCATAAGCTGGGGGAGCACAGGCATAATGTGGAACAGACCCTTCGTCCAGGTGGTCGTTCGGCCAACCCGCTTCACTTTTAGCTTTATGGAAGAATATGGGGATTTCACGATCAATGCTTTCCCACGTGAGTATAAGAGAGCGCTTTCCCACCTTGGTACCCGTTCTGGTAGGGATGGCAACAAGTTGGCTGAAACCAACCTGACGGCAATCGCATCTCAAAAAGTGAAGGCTCCCAGTTTTGAAGAAGCGGAACTGACCATTGAATGCAAGACGATTTACAGCGGCGATTTTGACCCATCGGACTTCATGGACCTGACAATTGATGAAAATTACCCAAACAAAGATTACCATCGCGTGTATTACGGTGAAGTTGTAGCTATTTGGGGAATCGAGAAATTTATCCTTAGTTATTAGCTCATCGACAATAGCTCATAGTTAATAGTTGATTGAAAGAGAACAAACGTTCAGAGGGAGCAAGCTCCCTCTGTAGTTTTTTCGGTCACTCTGAGCGAAAGCGAAGAATCTTATAGTTGATAGGGCAAGATCCTTCGTTCCTCAGATTGGAAAGTAAAAAAAAGAGCGAGGAAGGTAGCCTTTACATCCAATGGAAATTCCGATCCTTACTTTATTAGGTTACAACTGCTAAAACCCTGCTCAGAAAGCGTTTCTCACGATATAATCCGAAACAGAATTGGAGAGAAAATGACCGAGAAACAAATTCGTGTACTCATTGCCAAACCCGGACTGGATGGGCACGACCGGGGTGCCAAGGTAATCGCCCGCGCTCTGCGCGACGATGGAATGGAAGTCATCTACACGGGTCTACGCCAAACCCCTGAGATGATCAGCGAAGCTGCCCTCCAGGAAGATGTTGACGTGATTGGGCTTTCCATCCTTTCAGGAGCACACAATGCCCTGATCCCCCAGATCATGCAAAAACTCAAAGAAAACGGGCAGGAAAACGTCCTCGTATTCCTTGGAGGGATCATTCCCGAAGATGATATCCAGGGCATGCTCGATGCTGGCATCTACAAGGTTTATGGTCCAGGTACGGACACTCGCCAGGTCAGCAGGGACATTCGCGAAGCAGTCAGCCTTAAACAGGCGGAATGATGTCATTAAGTGAATCCGTGAGAGAGGGCAGCCGTATCGCCCTTTCTCGTGTTTTAAGCCAGGTTGAAAACAGCACTCCTGCTGGTAAGCAGGTGCTGGATGAGCTCTTCCCCTATACTGGCAAAGCTCACAAAATCGGTATCACCGGACCTCCAGGCTCTGGTAAAAGCACGCTGGTAAATGCCCTTGCCAGGCAATTACGCACTTTGGAAAACCAGCCGCGTGTCGCCATTATTGCCGTAGACCCCACCAGCCCCTTCAGCGGCGGCGCCATTTTAGGTGACCGTGTACGCATGCTCGATTTGCAGGGCGACCCAGGCATTTTTATTCGTTCCATGGCATCACGTGGTGCCCTCGGTGGCCTGGCAACTCAGACCGAAGCCCTCAGCCAGGTTTTTGATGCAGCTGGATACGATTTTATTCTCATCGAGACAGTCGGTGCCGGTCAATCTGAAGTGGATATTGTCAACCTGGCTCATACCACGATTGTCGTGGATGTTCCGGGACTGGGAGACGACATCCAGTCGATCAAGGCTGGCATCCTCGAAATTGCCGATATTCTCGTGGTCAATAAAGCTGACAGACCGGGAGCAGATCAAAGTTTACGCTACCTGAAATCGATGATCGAGATGGGTTACAGACCGCTGGCGAGTTCAGCAGGTAAACATCGCCTGGCAGAAGCAATGCCGAATCTAAACATGCCCGAATTGGACGAGCAACTGAGCCTGTGGATACCGCCCGTCCTTAAAACTATCGCTCGCGATTCCGAAGGCATCGAAAGCCTGGTAGGTGAGGTCTTGAAACACCAGAAATTCCTGAAGGAAACGGGCAGGTGGCAGTTGAAAGAAGCCTGGACTCTTCGAGAAATCGTTCGAAAGCGCATCGAAGGCAGCCTGGTGCTTGATTTCTTCCAGCAACTACCAGTAGCGCTGCTGGATAAGACCATGGATGATGTCATAAACCGAAAAGTGTCTCCAGCAAGCGCCGTCGAGATATTATTGACGTATAATCGAAACAGAAATCAAACTCATTATTCGGAGTAATTTATGGAAAGAACATTGATTAAAGACCTGAAGGACAAGATTGACCAGCAGGTAACACTCAAAGGCTGGCTGCAAGCACTGCGCGACCAGAAAAGCATGCAATTCCTCATCATCCGCGATAAAACCGGGCTTGCCCAGGTTGCTCATTGGAAAAAAGGAAATCCCTTACTGGCAGAGTTGATCTCCACTCTTGGAACTGAATCTGCCTTGACCGTGACCGGAAAAGTAGTTGCAAACGAAGTGGTCAAACTTGGTGGTATCGAAATTCAACTTGAAGAGCTCGTTGTCGAGAACAATGCTGAGGTGCCACTGCCTTTTGATCCCTTCAGCGATACCTTGCCCGATCAGGATTACCGCCTCGACTGGCGTTACCTGGACCTTCGGCGTGAGCGCAATCGCCTGATTTTTGAAGTCCAGACCACGCTCGAACAAGGCATGCGCGATTATTGGCTGGCAAACGATTTCACGGAAGTTCACTCACCCAAAATCATGGGCACCCCCAGTGAGAGCGGTGCTGAACTTTTCAAGGTGGAATACTTTGACCGCACCGCCTACCTGGCACAATCACCCCAGTTTTACAAGCAGATGGCACAGGCTGCCGGTTTTGAACGCATTTTTGAGATCGGTCCCGTTTTTCGGGCTGACCCATCTTTTACTTCCCGTCATATGACCGAATTCACCGGCATTGATTTTGAAATGTCGTGGATTGATAGCCACGAAGATGTCATGGTATTTGCTGAAAATTGGCTGGCACATGCCTACAAGGTGGTAAACGAGAAGCATCACGATGCCATCCAGGAACATTTTGGCGTGGATCTGCAAGTACCCCAGACACCCTTCCCCCGTTTGACTATGGCTGAAGCTTATCAAATTCTGAAGGGGATGGATTATAAACTCCCTCCAGAGAAAAAAGGTGATCTCGACCCGGGTGCTGAACGAGCACTTGGAGATTATGTTAAGCAAGAATACGGCAGCGACTTTGTCTATGTTACCGATTGGCCATTCACCGTGCGCCCGTTCTATCACATGCTGCACCCCGACAACCCCACCCTCACCCGCAGCTTTGACTTACTTGGTAAAGGTCTTGAAATTACCACCGGAGCCCAACGCGAGCACCACTACGAAGTACTTAAACAACAGGCACTGGATAAGGGTCTGACGCTTGAACCGATCCAGACTTATCTCAATTATTTCCGTTATGGTTGCCCTCCACACGGAGGTCTTGGTATGGGTTTGAGTCGCCTTTTGATGGTCATGCTCGACCTGCCCACCATCCGTGAAGCAGTTTACGTGTTCAGAGGTCCGAACCGATTGGAACCGTAGGAGCAAGAATGCCGATTTTGTATGCCCAAAGATTGCGCTTGCGTGCTTCGGAACGTGAAGATATTCCCTTGTTCCTGAAATGGGTAAACGATCCCGAAATTACCGAGTTCCTGGAGCAGGTCACAGTCTTCAACCGCATGCAAGAAGAAACCTGGTTCGAGCGAGTCTCTTCAGGTCCGCGGGCTGAACTGCCCCTGGTGATTGAGATCCTCCAGCCGGATGGCGAAAATTGGTTGCCTATCGGTAACCTATCATTCATGAATATCCATCCAGTCAACAAATCCGCTGAAATCGGGATCATGATCGGCGAGAAACAATATTGGAACCAGGGTTATGGCACTGAGGCAATGCGCCGCATGTGCCAGTATGGTTTTGAAGATTTGAACCTGCACCGCATCTTTTTGCGTGTTTATGAAGACAACAATCGAGGAAAAGCCGCCTACCGAAAGGTCGGCTTTGTGCACGAAGGGACCATGCGTGAGGCACGCTACCATAGGGGTCGCTATTGGAATGTCGATTTCATGAGTATTATCAAGACAGATTGGGTTCAAAACCCGTAGAAGGAAGGAATTTAATGGCAGGCAGTAAGAAAGGGAGCAGTTCACTCTACGGAGATATTCGACTGTTTGCAGGTACCGGTTCACCGGACCTGGCTAAAGAAATTGCAGATTACCTTGGGACTGAACTCTGCGGAATAGACATTCATGAGTTCACAAACGAAAATCTGTTTGTGAAATTGCATAAATCGGTGCGAGGTCAGGATTGCTATGTCATCCAGACCACTTCTTCACCTGTTCACCGCAACCTGATGGAACTCCTGATCATTGCGCAGACCCTGATGCTCGACTCCGCTGGGCGCATCACCCTGGTTTTCCCATATATGTGCTACGGGCGCTCAGACCGTAAAGACCAGCCCCGTGTACCGATCACAGCCAAACTGGTTGCCGACATGATGGTCGTAGCCGGTGCTGACCGCTACATCACCATGGACTTGCATGCCGGTCAGATACAGGGCTTCTTTGATATCCCCGGTGACGTGCTCTCTGCCTATCACATCCTAAAACCGTATTTGAAAGAACAAATCAAGTCCATGACGGACCCAGTACTGCTGACGGCTGACCTCGGCTTCGCAAAGCATGGTCGGCGCTATGCACAGGCGCTGGATATCCCTCTTTCATTCATCGAAAAACGCCGCATGGATAACGAAGACCATACGGAGGCACTGAACCTGATCGGTGAGGTGCGCGACCATGATGTCTTGATCATCGATGATGAAATTGATACAGGCGGGTCAATCTGCGAAGCAGTGACCGAAGCCAAAGCCAACGGTGCACGCGATGTGTACGTAACTTTTATCCACCCGGTGCTCTCGTCGAACGCAGCTGAACGGTTGGCTGCCCTTCCAGTGAAGCACTTCACCACTACCAACACCATCCCCATGCCGGATGACAAGTTGAAATTATTTGGCAATCGGCTGACCATTCTCAGCATTGGTCCGCTTTTGGGCGAGGTCATCAAACGCGCTAACGAAGGGACCAGCGTTGGAGCGATGTTCAACGAATAGGATCGCTTTTGCCTGAATTACCTGAAGTTGAAACGATCCGCCAACGCCTGATCAAGGGCTTTGAGAAAAGTCCTTCGATTTTGAAGCAAAAAATCAGCAAGGTTAACTTGCTTTGGTCAGGTGTAGTCGCTGAGCCAGACCCGCAAACCTTTGCTTCGTTTTTGCCGGGACAGATGGTTCTGGCAGTAGACCGCCGGGCGAAATTTTTGGTGTTGTCGCTCAGCGATGCCTATCTTGTTTTTCACCTTAGGATGAGTGGAGATCTTTACCTCGAAGAGCAGGAGAAATCCGCTCCCTTTCGCGATCCCAAACACGACCGGCTTTGGCTGGATTTCGAATCCGGCTGGAGGCTCGTATTCAACGATACGCGTAAGTTTGGACGGGTATGGCTGGTGAATGACACCAGCAAGTTGTTCTCACAACTTGGTCTGGAACCTTTTGACGAAAAACTTACTCATGCTGTTTTCTACCAGATGCTTCAAGCGCATTCCAGGCAGTTGAAGCCGCTTTTGATCGACCAGCATTTCATCGCCGGTATTGGCAATATTTATTCTGATGAAGCTCTCTTCAGTGCTCAACTGAATCCCAAAAGATTAAGTGATAGCTTATCTCCCGCAGAAGCCGAAGAGTTGCTCAAAGCTATCCGTTCCGTACTAACAAAAGCGATCGATCAAAAAGGTGCCAGTATTGATTGGGTCTATCGCGGAGGGGATTTCCAGAACCATTTCCAGGTTTATCAGCAGACCGGCAACCCCTGCCCCAATTGTGGTCATCCAATTGAGAAAACAAAAGTCGCCCAACGCGGCACCCACTTCTGCCCCAATTGTCAAAAAATGTAGGGCTCCCAAAAATTAGGCTCACTGACGAGTAATTACACTGCTGGTGAAGCATTGCGCAAGCTGGGTTTGACCGTTCGCGCGTTTTCCTTCCACCACCAAACCGTGTCTCTTACTGTCTCCAACAATGGGCGCACGCGATAACCTAATGTACTTACAGCCTTGCTTCGGCTGATCACTGAATTGCTCATCAAGGTGTCCAGGGAATAACGCGTGAAGCGTGGGCGCGTTTTTGTTATTTTGTAAACCCTTTCTGCCAAGGGTGCGAAAATCCTGGCGAATTTGGTCGGTATATAAACCTCTGCGCCACTTTTGTCGCAAGCATTTTGGACCAGTTTCCGATATTCCCTGACGGTAACACGATGCCCGGGCAAAATATAAGTTTCGCCAGCTTTACCTAGATCCATCGCACTGATATGAGCCTCGACCACATCACGAACATCCACAAAGTCGTAAGCACCATCGAGTGTGAAAGTGGGTGAACTTTTCATCCAATAGCGGGTCATCTCGCCCATTTCGGAGCGTTTGTAGTCGTAAGGCCCGATCACACCGGTCGGTGCAAGTAAAACCGCATTTAGGCCAGCTTTAGCGGCCTCTACCACCAATGCTGAAGCCTTTGCCTTGGTCTGGTCATAACTGCCTCCTCTGTTTTCTGTGTCAAAAGGCAGACTCTCATCTATCACCAGGTTCTTATCGGGATGACCAAATGCATGGATCGAACTGGTATAGATCAATCGATTAACATTGGTTTCGCAGCAAGCCCGGATGATATTAGCTGTCCCCTCAATATTTACCTTTTGCATTATTTCAAATTGTTCGGGCACAAGTGCGACCAGAGAAGCCAGGTGGTAGACCACATCCACTCCATCCATCGCCCTTTTAACTGTATCGTAATCGAGAATATTGCCTTCGATGATTTCCGGTTTGGAGTCAGCCAATGGGCTGAGGTCTTCCCCCGGCAGCGCCAGAGCTCGTACAGAATATCCTCTTCGGACTAATTCCCGTACCAGCACATTACCGATATGACCGGCAGCGCCAGTTACTAAGATCATTTTCTTCATACCATCCTTTAATGTCCTTTGCTCCTGCCTCTTCATGAAAGGTCATGGCTATATGGACAAAATTCTTTCAATTAGCATTTTAGCAAAACGGGTTTTTCGGTCATAGTGAGAACTGTCATGCTTTTGTACTTACAACAGTACTGTAGTTTTTGAAGGAATTTCACGCAAGGTGATATGCCTCTTTGATTGACAAGGCTTCTCAGTTATAATTTGACAAATAAATTGTGAGGTAGAAATGAAAATTGCAATCGGTTGTGACCATACCGGTCTGGCCCTCAAAGAGACCATCAAAAATTACCTGGATAGCAGGATGATTCCTTATGAAGATTTTGGAACCTTCACCAGCGAGAGTGCGGATTACCCCCGCATCGCTGAGTTGGTTTCCAAGGCGATCCTCTCGGGTCAATTCGACCGCGGGATCCTTATCTGCGGAACGGGTATTGGCATGTCAATCGCTGCCAACAAGTTTCCTGGCATCCGCGCAGCAGCCGTCAGCGAACCTTACTCCGCCATCCTGGCGCGCCGGCACAACAATGCCAACGTGCTTTGCTTTGGCGCCCGGGTTGTTGCAGGCGGTTTGGCTACACTGATCACTGAAGGTTGGCTGAACGCTTCATTCGAAGGAGAACGCCATCAACGCCGTATCGATATGATTTCCCGCATCGAACAGCGTAATATGCTAGGCAAAGTCGAGGGTCATCAAGAAGAGCCAACAGAATTACCGGAAGAAGTATCGGGTGAAGCCACTGATCTTACCTAAAAGATCGTTTACCCATACATACCAGGAGGTTTTACTCCTGGATTTTCCCTTTACCTATTATTGGAGATACTATGAAATACAAAATTTTTGGAGATAAATTACCCGGTCTTACGCTGCAGCTTGATGCAGGCGAAAGCATTTACACTCAATCTGGTGGAATGAGCTGGATGACAGACAACTTCCAGATGGAAACGAACGTCCGTGGTGGTCTGATGAAAGGTCTCGGTCGCATGCTGACCGGTGAATCTCTCTTTATGGCGACCTATACTTCCCAGGCAAACGGTGCCGAAATTACCCTGACGTCTGCGATGCCTGGTGAAATTCGCGCCCTGCAACTGGATGGACGCAAGCAATATATTGCTCAAAAACAATCCTTTCTTTGCGCACAGCAAGGCGTGGTACTCTCAACATTCGTAAACAAGCTGAAGACTGGCTTGTTTGGCGGTGAAGGCTTTTTAATGCAGCGCCTGAGCGGAGAGGGTATGGTTTTCCTGGAACTGGACGGTTCCATTGTAGAGATCGACCTGCAGCCCGGTCAGCGTATCAAAATAGACACCGGTAATATCGCCTTCTTCGAAGCTGAAGTGAAGTATGACGTTGAGACCGTGAAAGGTTTTACGAATATCTTCTTCGGTGGAGAAGGCTTGTTCCTCAGCGTCTTGGAAGGTCCGGGGAAAGTCTGGTTGCAATCGCTGAATACGGCCTCTTTCGCTGCCCGTTTGATGGGCTTCCTGCCGGGTAAAGGCGGATAGGATTCATTTGACAGCTTTTTCTTATTGTCATCTGAACTGCTGTTGCCCCACAACCGTCAAGATTCTTCGCTTTGCAAAGAGGACAGACTGCTAAAACGTACGGGCGGGTTTTTGACCCGCCCTTTTTTTACTTGATATCGCGTACCATATAGAATTCCCCCAACTCAAATCCTCTGGCTGCGTAATATTCCCGCGTGCCGACGGCTGAGATTACCGTCAACTTCTGATACCCATTCAAGCGTGCGATTTCTACTGCTTGCTCGATCAGACTGCTGCCCAAGCCACGGTGCTGTGCTGATGTGCCGCCTTCTTCACCCACCTCAATGGACTGACCATAGACGTGTACTTCCCGGATAATGGCGGCATCCTGCAGTTCTTCCGCCGGAAAATAATGATCCTTGTCTGGCAAAGAGAGGCGTAGAAAACCAAGAATATGGTCATCCTGCGTATTGTAGGATAAGAAATGTTCCTCTGCCCAGCCTGCGCGATAGACAAGGTCATCCGATAGAAGATCCCGGTCATCGATCTTGCCTTTACGGATCTCGCGGCAACGGATGCACTGACAGGCTGTACCCCGTTTTTCCATCTCCAAAGCCACATCCTGGCGCAAACTGGTGTTGCGGTTGCCCTCAACAACATGGTTGGAAGGGATATCCCGGATAACCCGGTTGATCCGGCAGAAGCGGGGAACTGTAGGTTTGATATCTGCGAGCAGATCGATCAATTCTTTTTCTGAATATGGTTTGTATTCACCGCGCTGCCAGTACTGATAAAGTTCTGCGTTGCGCAAAAGCTGGCACGGGTAAATTTTTAATTCATCAGGGTTGATCCCACCATCCCGCCAAAGTCGGGCGAAATCCTGCCGGTCTGACTGAGGGGTTGCACCCAAAAGGTTCGGCATCCAGTGCACCACCACCTTGTAACCGGCTGAGCGCACCAAACGGATCGCCTCTTCAGCCTGCTCTGCTGTGTGACCGCGCTTATTGAGTTCCAAAATGCGATCGTCCATGCTCTGGACGCCCAGCTGCAGTTTGGTAATACCTTGCTGGCGCATTTCGAGCAAATTATTGATGTTGATCAAGTCAGGTCGAGTTTCGATCACCAACCCGACGTTGCGGTGACGGCTCTGGCTGTTGGTCTTTTGCACCTCTGCAAGGCTTACTTCGCCCTGATCGTCATCAGGATTCTCCTGGTTGAGGGCTTCGAAACAACGCCTGATATACCATTCACGATATTGTTTTGGATAAGCAGTCCAGCTTCCTCCCAGGATCAATAATTCGACCTTATCCGTTGGGTGCCCCACTTCATGCAATGCTTTCAAACGGGAAGAGACCTGGGTGTAAGGGTCAAAAGCATGTTCAACACCGCGCCTGGCACCAGGTTCATCGGAAAGATAGCTTTGAGGTAACCCTTCCTCGGTTGGGCAAAAAATGCACTCACCGGGGCAAGGGTGTGGCTTGGTCAGAACAGTGATCGTCGTCACTCCTGAGAGCGTGCGGATTGGCTTCATACGGATCTTGGAAAGCAAAATCGGGTCATCGTCCCATTCGCCATTTTCCACCTTGTCACGATAGGCTGCAACCAGGGCGTGCTTGGCTAAAAACCCGCGACCACCGGGCAGTGGATTGTCACGAATTGCCTTGTGTGAGTCAACCCCTTGTTTGATTTCTTCAAGTATTTTATTGGCGAGCGCCATATCTTCATCAGAATATCTTCGCTTCTGCCGCCAAAGTTCACGTTCGTCTTCTATCATGGTGGTTATTTTACATCATCGAGAATTGGATTCCAAACGAAGAATAATAAATCTTCTTCCGTTGAAAAAATGTGGAAATATTGCTGGATATCTTTTTAGTCTTACCCTATGGGGACGGGGACAGCTTGCGGTGGATGGGGTGTGATTCTTTCTTATAGGAAGTCGTCGCAAATCTCATAAACACAGTGTGGGAATGTCCACGAGGTATGAGTTGAGGCTAGAGCAGTCTGCAAGAGCGTGATCCAAACCCGCCCAATAATCCATACGACCGTTGGAGGTTGCCCCTTATTCAAAAATTCGCCTACAACCGTTGACTTATCGTTCCTTTTTCGTGAGTAAAACAACCTGCCGATCAACGCGGTAAAATTACCATAATGAAACCTGAGACGATCGCCCTGCTCCTCAACCTTAATCGCGAATTCTATGATGCCTACGCGCAGTCTTTCTCTTCGACCCGCTATACCATTCAACCTGGCATACGAAGGCTGCTTCCCCAACTTTTACGATCAAAAAAGCTGCTCGACTTTGGTTGTGGGAATGGCAATCTCGCCCAGGCACTGCTCGAAGCTGGTTTCACAGGTACTTACCTGGGGATAGACAACAGCACATCACTTTTAGAATCAGCTAAAAATATCATATTCAAATACGATACTGATCGGTTCGCCTTCAGACAAATAGATCTTTCTGCTCAGTTGGAACCGCTCCTCTTTCAACCTGATACCATCGTCAGCTTTGCCGTGATCCATCACTTCCCAGCCTTATCGTACCTGGACCGTTTCTTTGAATTTGCTGCGAACAATTTGGGGCCGAAGGGTAAGTTTTATCTCTCCACATGGCAGGTAAAAAACAGTCCAAGGCTAAAAGACCGCATCCAGCCCTGGTCGATCCTCGATATTGACGCACAAGAAGTGACTGAAGATGACCTCCTTCTCGACTGGCGCGCTGACCCAACACAACAGCCCCATTACCGCTACGTTCACCACTACGACCCCCATGTGCTAAAAAAAGCCGGCATCTCTGCCGGACTCAAACTTGAGAATGAATTTTATTCCGATGGAAAAGAGGGCGATCTGGCTCTCTACCAGGTCTGGCAAAAGGCATCTGCTTAACCCAACGCCACATCCAATAACATCATGATCGCAAAGCCAAGCATCACACCAATCGTAGGGATATCGGAATGACTCTGTGCTGCCGATTTTTTTGATTCAGGGATCAGCTCTTCTGCCACGACATAAATCATTGCGCCAGCAGCAAAGGAAAGCGCATAAGGCAGCAAACCGCGCATCAATGAGACTGCCCATACACCGATCAGCGCAGCAATTGGCTCCACGATGCCTGAAAGTTGACCGAGCATAAAAGCTTTTCTTCGGCTTACATTTTCTTTTCTTAACGGCATTGATACCGCCAAACCTTCCGGGAAGTTTTGGATGCCGATACCTAAAGCCAGTGCGATCGCCGAGCCCAGGTAACCGTTTTCTAACCCGGCTGCTGCCACACCAAAACCAACCCCTACCGCCAGCCCTTCGGGGATGTTATGAAGCGTGATTGCCAACACCAGGAGTACACTACGTTGCCAGGAACTTTTCACACCTTCTGGTTTTTTCTCACCGCGGTGCAGGTGCGGTAGCAGTTTATCGACTGCATAAAGGAAGCCCCCTCCCATCAAAAAACCTGCTACGGCGGGGACCCAGGCTGAAACTGATCCTCCCTCAGCCATAGCTATTGCCGGAGCCAATAGGGAAAAAAAACTGGCAGCGATCATCACACCTGAGGCGAATCCAAGCATGCCATCCAAGAGTTTTTGGTTGACTTTTTTACCTATAAATACGATCCCGGCACCCAATGCGGTCATTCCCCAGGTAAAAAGAGTGGCGATCAGTGTCTGAATGTAAGGACCTGAGTTTTGAAAAAATTCGGTCATCGATAACTCCCGGTTGAAAAATATAAAAAATTATATCGAATTTTGTCTCAGATAACAATTTTCATACTGAGACCCATATATTTGACCTCGAAAAAATTTACTAGAGAACGAGTCATCGATCATATTCGGTTTAGAATTGTCAGCAGGTGAATTGATATGACCCCAGCTAACATTCTTGACCGGCTTGAACTCTGCCTGAAAATGAGACAGGATGATTCTGCTCTTAGTGGTACAACTGCATTCCGTCTCTTCAATGGTTTTTACGAAGGGTGCCCAGGGTTGGTGGTCGATCGCTTTGCAGGTGCGATCGTGATCAGCAATCATGCCCGCATTCCCGAAAGCCTGAACCTTGAGATTGAACAAGCCGCTGAATTCTTCAAAGATATACCTGGTATTGATTCAATTTTGCTGAAAGTGCGTCATGCTGACGAACCAGAAGCAAGAAAAGGACGCATATTGCAGGGACAATTACTCCCTCAGGAGATCATCGAGCACGGCGTCCACTATGCGCTAGATTTGCGTCTGCAACAAGATGCTAGCTTTTACCTGGATACACGCAATCTGCGTAATTGGTTAATCCAGAACAGCGAGGGCAAGTCCGTTCTGAACACTTTCGCTTACACGGGTTCTCTGGGCATTGCTGCATTGGCTGGTAGGGCAACAACATTAATGCAGACCGATCTGAACGGAGAAGCCCTGGCTTTGGCTGAAAAATCATACGGTTTGAATGGGTTTACCCAAAACATGACCGTCCTCAAGCGCGATTTCTTCAGTGCGGTGAACTCTCTCAAGAAATCAGAACGACTTTTCGATATCGTGATCCTGGATTCCCCCTTCTTTTCCAGTACCCGATATGGCAAAGTCGACCTTCAAAAAGAGCACAGCCAGCTTATCAATAAGGTCAGACCATTGGTCGCACACGAAGGCCGGTTGATCGTGATCAATAATGCCCTGTATGTTTCCGGCAGCCAGGTTGTCGAAGAATTTACAGAACTCTCAGAATCAGGTTACATTTCGCTGGAAAGCATCATGGAAATACCAGCAAACATCACCGGCTATCCCAAAACTATCACGGGCAGACCCCCCGCCGACCCGGCGCCCTTCAACCACCCCACAAAAATCAGCATTTTGAAGGTCCTTCGCAAAGACCACCGAGCTGCCAACGTTTAACTAAAAAACTTTAACTTCTATAACTTTTTTCGGAAAAAGGTCAGGAGGACTTGTTCCTGCTACCAGTTTTGGGCTGACCAGGATTTTGAGTAGAGAAAGCGTTTTATGAATGAAGAATAAGTTGGTAATTAGTTGAATATAAATATTTCAATATCACTAATTTTTTTACTTAATGCACCCAAAATTGTAAATTGTTGATAAACTTGATAAGAAAAAAAACCAGGATTGTTTCCAAAAAAATATGGAGGTCCAATGAAGTTAGGTAAGAAACTACTCATTTTGTTAGTCCTCTCTCTTCTGGCTGGTGCCGCCGGTGTAACTCAACCCGCGCAAAGCCAGGAGCCCGACCAACCCAAGCTGGTTGTTTTTGAATCCGTTGGCAGTACAACCTGATGGCACTGCGCGATCTCCGGGCCGGTGATCAACCAACTTGCTGAAGAGTACTCGAATCAACCCGTCGTTTTTCTCGATTATCACTATGACATGGCAGTACCTCCTGCCTATTTACCACCCCAAACCCGCTGGGACGTTATTCAGGCTTCTGTACCTCCTGGCACACCTTTAAGTTTGACATGGGCTGTTGTCGATAGCGGTCGTCGTATTCACCGAGGTGCAGAGACAACTGATGTCGCTCTCACTGAATATCGGGCTATGGTCAATGATGCCCTCCTCCAACCACCCAAAGCTGAAATTAATGCCGTTTACTGGCGCGAAGATGATTCGGTCAACATCCTGGCAACTGTCACGAATAACAGCACGATCATGCTTTCAACAGCAAATAATGCAAGCGTCCACGCAATCGCTAAAGAGCCAGGTGTGCAATATCCCACCCACACCACTCTTCATCCAGGACTCAACTCAGCCATGGCAAGTATCTCCAATCTGGCACCAGGTGAAACCGGTAGTTACTTCATCACATTACCCGACCTGCAGCCGACTGATTGGGAAAATCTGGAGTTTATTGTGCTGGTCGATTATCAAACCGGTCTCAACCTGCCCTATGACCAGCTCCAGGCAGCTTTCGCCCAGCCTGCGCCATCTCCTTCTTCAATTTTTGCCCAGCCGAACAGTTTTTACTTCATGGTCAGCGAAACTGAACCTTTCATTCCCGAGTTCAGTTCAACCATACTAGGTGATCCTGGGGTAACCTGGAAAGCTTCTGTCGATAAACCCTGGCTTACGATCGATCAAGCAAGCGGTGGCATTGGCGATAGCATTGTTCCAACTGTGGATACAACTGCCCTTACCCAAGGCTGGCAAACTGCAACGATCAAGGTCGTTGACGATGCCAGCATCTGGCAGACTGGCATTACGGTAACGATTTTCAAAATGAGGGAACCAGCAGAAGCCCTGAGTCGAAAATATCTGCCAATTTTGAGTAGACCATAACAATTAGATAATGGAAAAGGAGGATTAGTGAAAAACTTCAAGAAATTGTCTGTGATTCTCATCTGCGCCATCCTTATCGGATTAATTGGTGCCGCTTCATCGGTGCAGGTTGAAGCTCAGAGCCCCACTACCAGGATGACTGTGTTGGAGCTTGTTACCAGCCCCACCTGACCTTACTGTACGACTGCCGGTGCGGCAGTTGACCAGTTATCGACAGAATTTACTGAAGCAGAAGCTGCATTCATCGAATGGCATTCTGGCACTCCTTCAAATCGAAAATACTTGTTCACAGAAGCTGGAAATGACCACGGATTGTACGTTCCAGACGCCATGGTCGATAGCGGCAGGCTGTTGGAGCTTGGAGCCGATGGCACAACACTCGGAATTTATCGAGGGATGATCAACGATTCCCAGGCGCGTGCACCCCAGGCAGGTATCACTGCTTCGGTGGTACGCGTTGGAAATACTGTCACTTTTACCACCACCGTCAAAAACAACAGTCCTGTAACACTCTCAACTGCGAACAACGCCGCCGTGCATGGTATCGTTTACGAAGATTACCGCCAATCGAAATCGAACTTTGCCGGGCGTGGCTCTGCCCGCACTGTAATCAGTTCGTTGGCTCCTGGAGCAACTGGGAACTACACGATCAATGTAAGCCTTACTGGAGTCGTCAATGCTGCTAATCTGAATTACATTGTCGTGGTTGATTATAGAACCGCGACAGGTCTTAATGTTGACGCTGGCGTTTACGATCAACTCAATGCAATCCGTGTAGAGATGCCATTTGTAGTCTCCCCCGGATCCATCGATCTGAATGTCAAAACCGCTGATGTGACCATGCCTACGGCCCAGGTGGATATCACCGGAATTGCCGGACAGACCTGGACAGCATCGGTTGACCAGGAATTCGTCAACCTCAGTCAGACCAGCGGAAACGTTCCGGGATCATTTACGATTACAGTGGATAAGTCGAAACTGTCTGTCGGTACTCAGAGTGCTTTGATAACAGTC
Source organism: Anaerolineaceae bacterium UBA5224 (assembly GCA_002409365.1). Taxonomy (GTDB): domain Bacteria; phylum Chloroflexota; class Anaerolineae; order Anaerolineales; family Anaerolineaceae; genus Mesolinea. The sequence goes on from DHUW01000107.1 coordinate 21,848, forward strand.
AATGATGGTGCCGGCTTGTACGAAAGTATCATTCCGGTAACAGTCAACTTCACACTCAGTAAATTTGAAGTCATTCCAAGCTCAATAACTTTCAATTTTGGTCCAGGTGATCCCACGCCAACAGCTGCAGTTTTGCCCAGGGGCGATGCCGGACAAACCTGGGTCGCCACTCCTGATAAAGATTGGGTCGTATTGAGCGCCACCACTGGAAACATCGGCAAGAGTTTTATCGTATCAGTCAACCCCGCCAAATTATCACCTGGCTACCAGGAATCAATCATCACGATTTCTGACGGAGGCGGTTACCAATCCAAACAAGTGAAGGTCAAAGTTACCTACAACGATGTAGCTGCGGATTTCTTCCAATTCCTGCCAGTCACTGTCAAGCCTTAATTTCCCTCCACAAATGACCAAAAACCCCTGTAATTCCAGGGGTTTTTTAATCTTGGACACATTCGCAAATGGTACAGGTTGGGCCACTGTCACATCATGACGGTTAGCAGGTCTGACGTAATAAAACACTCTTGCCCAGATCCGGGATCTCAACAAGCAAAGAGATACTTACCCTTTAAGCAAGAATTGAATCATAGAAGGCAAAACGCAAGCCTGTGCGGGAACAAAACAAACGACATCGACCGTAAAACCTCTTCAACCGAAAAGCCCTCGAATCGGGATTAGGAATGTAGGCGCCGCCTAAATCGGTTGACAGTCAGGACAAAAGTAAACACTTCCGCCCAAAAAAGCTTCTTTGCGTATCTCAGTGCCACAACGTAGACAGGGTTCGCCTTTTGTATCTGCGCACATTTGTACCGGGTAGCCACCCGGTTGACCCAACAGGTTCTTCTCCGTGCTTCTCCCGCCTTGCTCAGTCATCGCCTTGAGCGTCTCTTTGACACTCAAAAACAAATTTTCTACCTTCTCATCTGATAAGGTGTTCAGTTTGCGGTGTGGATTCAGACCAGCTTGCCACAAAATGTCCTGCAGACTTCCATTCCCCAATCCTGGGATGCGCTGCTCGGTCGCCAGAACAGCTTTGAGCGGTAGTTTTTGTACGGCTGCAGGAGCAAGCAATTCCCGAAAATAGGTTTCGTTGAAGTCCTCTGTCAGCGGAGAAGGCTTGCTCAGGGCAGTTTGGTAATAGGAATAATCGAAATTTGAAGATTTTTCCCAACAATACAGCCCTCCATACATACCGACGGAAGCACTCAGAGTGGTGCCATCATCGAAATTGACCAGCAGTTGGTGTTTCGCTGGTAAAGGACCAGCCTCTGGATGAAAGCGCAAATTAACACCGTCATGGAAAAGCAAATACGAATTGGAAAGCGTTACTTCCACAAACATTCCCACTCCCCTTGCAGAAAGCACGCGGTTGCCTGCCAAAACCTTAGCATACTCAGAAGGTTCCAGGTTGAGCCAGGCAAATTTGTGCGGGCTATGCCCTGCAATGACAGAACTGACTGTCTTGCCGACAAGGAGTTGATTGATCTGTTGTGCGATTGTGGTAGTTTCTGGTAGTTCCAACATGATGACCTCTTTTCAAGTGGGATTATGTGATTTTTTATCAAGGTACAACCATAAATTCTACTGCACAACCTTCAATCCACGGAACCTTACTTTGAGTCAGATGTCTGCATTTTTTGTTGGAGTAATGCAGGGTCAGCTTTGAAATACATCACAGTTTCCTGTGCTTCTGTGATCACACCATCTACCGCAAAATCATCAAAAAGACGGTTCAGTTCAGACTGGAATTCTGCATAATGTTCATCTGATTTGGTAAGCGCATAGGAAGAGGAAAGTGCCCTGCCAATAAATCGCTCCCGGTTATAAATGATTGGGTTCGGGAAGTGTTTTTCATCCAGTTTTCCATCAAAAAATTTTTCTTCGATGCCCGGTTTCTCCTTACGCTCTCTTGAAAATCCAACAAACTTGGGAGCATACTTTTCGTAAATGGCTCTCCTCCCTTGCTGAATTCCCTCATCTAAATCTGCTTCATTCCAGATCAGGAACACTCTGCCGCCTGGTTTCAAAATGCGTTCACATTCCGCTTTGAAGGCATCCGGGTCAAACCAATGAAAAGCAGAGGCTGCGAAGACGTAATCAACACTTTTCTCTGCCAGCGTGGTTTGCTCGGCAGTTGCATCCACCGAGACAAAGCCCGCAAAATCGGACAGATCTTGTTCAGCAATCAGGCGCATATCCAGATTTGGCTCCACCGCAAAAACATTTATACCCATTTCGAGCAGCTGCCTTGTCAGGATCCCTGTGCCACTTCCTACGTCAGCAACTACGTTGCCTTGCCCAAGCCCAAAAACCTGCTGTAAATAAGTAAATAATTCCTGTGAATACGAAGGTCGTGATTGTCGGTAAACCTGTGCTTTTCCGCTGAATTTTTGAGTATTATCCATTTTCAAACCTCCTTTGAGCAGCCAATAATTTCATTGCTGCATCTTTGCTTTCGAAGAGCGCCAAAGACAAACCAGGTAGTTCGCTCCATGGCTTGCCAGAAGCAGTCGGAATGGGTTGAAAGTCTCTTTCCTGTTCGGAAATTGCCCGCAGAATGAAGGACTTCTCCCACACCAGCAAATAATAGGTCCCATCTGCAGTCGAGACCTCACAACCAGTCAGCCCTTTTTCCAAATCATGACAGCTCAGTGCGGTCACCTCCAGGCTGTAGCGATTGATCAGTACAGACCAGGCAGTTTCGTATAAATTCTTAGTGTCAACCAGCCCAGCTTTAACGTAGATTTTGAAAATACAATCACTTTTTGCCTCGATATACGCGTCGATGTTTTCCGGAAAGCGTTCTGCAGCTGCCAGTTTTACCCTGGCATATTTCGCTGCATCCTCCGGGTGGGTTCTCAGCCAATCGCGAAAACCCAGATGCCGCCTGAGTTCATCGGAGCCAATCACCAGCACATAGAGGTGGTGGCGCAT
>DHUW01000107.1:25030-25505 GCA_002409365.1 Anaerolineaceae bacterium UBA5224
TGCTCCAGCTTTGCCTTCACCGCTGGGAAAATTTGTTGGTTGGGGATGACGATATCAACGTCCAATATTGGTTTTGCAGCTAAGCCTGGTACAGAGGTGCTGCCGACATGTTCAATGGCGCAGACCAGACCATCCAGTTGAGGTTGTAGCATTGCTCTCAGTTGCTCAAAACACTGCTGCCAATCTGATTGCCATGGGCTGACGATCACTTTTTTTGTTTTCATGGTTTCCTATAGATATTAGTTATATGATATCATTGGGAGGTTGGCTGTAAGGGAAAAAAGGATAAAACCGCTCCCAAAACAGGCAGGAAATTGTTTGACATTTGAAAATTGTTATGCTAAAATCTCGGTCACGTCAAATCAGGAACACAAAGACGTGGCATTTGCGGGTGTAGTTCAATTGGTAGAACGTCTCCTTGCCAAGGAGAAGGTCGTGAGTTCGAGCCTCATCGCCCGCTTTCGAGACTGATAGC
>DHUW01000035.1:0-4442 GCA_002409365.1 Anaerolineaceae bacterium UBA5224
GCAACCCGGGCTTCATCTTCCATGCTCAAAACTACTTTGTGCCCAACTGCCCAGATGAGACTGCCCTTTTGAACGAGAAGGGATTCATCGGTCAGTCTGTCGACCACCTCGTCAAACAAAGCTTGCGAGAGACCCAGGGCTGTCCTGAACTCTTCTCGCGGCATGCCGGCTTTATATGGGAAAGTCTTGTGAAAAGTATGCAAACTTTGCTCTGCTTTTTGCTGCAAGGTTTGCCAATAGGGTGGGTAAACGAGGGTGAGCTTGCCGATATCCTTGCTTTTGCCCAGGTTGATGACTTCGCCTTCCTGCAGCATCTTGGTCAAAAGTTCAATTGTCTTTTCATGCGGCAGGGCGGATTTTTGCGCCAATGTCGCCAGATTGGTGACTTTCTGGTTTTCCAGGATCTGACTGAGCAACTCGCTCTCACTGCCTGAAAACATCCTGTTGAGTCGTTCCAGGTTATCTGGTTGAAACCGCTTGTAAGTTTGCCCAGGGTCCGGATCCAAAATCATGCCGCCTCCAAGTGTCTCGGATGGCGATGGAAGGCGGAGAATAAAACGGTCTCCTTTTGAGGCAACCACAGGGTGATCAGTTCGCAGCTGCAAAAAGGCTTCCTCTCCGGGTTTCAAGTCCTGACTGCCCAATAGACGCACACGAGCGGTGGTTTCGCTGGATCCGATGAAGAGCTTAACCTCCAGGTTGTGCTTAAGCGGGAAAGGACTGTCTTCTAATAGACGAAAATGAGCGTCCAGTAAGGTGGTCGGTATGTAATCGCCCGGATGAGCGATCACATCTCCACGTTCGATATCCTGGTAGTTCAGATTTGTCAGGTTTATCGCAGCCCTGAAACCAGGGTCGATTTTTTGAACCTTGTGATGATGGTTTTGCAGCCCCCTGATACGCCCAGTCTTACCACCCGGGAGAGAGACGATCTCATCCCCGATGCGGAAACTGCCATCCAAAAGTGTGCCGGTCACAACCGTGCCGAAACCAGTCAAAGTAAAGACTCTGTCAACCGGCAGGCGCGGTTTCCCCAGGTCTTTTCGTGGGGGTATATCTTCAAGGACACGCTGGATCTGTTCGAGTAACTCAGGGATTCCCGAACCTGTACGAGCAGAGACAGGCACGATCGGCGCATCAGCCAATGAAGTAGGCTGGACGAGCTCACGAATGTCCATCCCGACTAACTCGAGCCACTCAGGATCCGACACGAGATCGGTTTTGGTTAGAACGATCACGCCCCGCTTGATATCGAGCAGGTCCAGAATTGACAGGTGTTCGCGGGTTTGGGCAGAAACGCCTTCGTCAGCGGCGATAACCAGCAGGACGGCGTCGATCCCTCCGATTCCAGCCAGCATGTTGCCGATGAAATCACGGTGACCAGGGACGTCAATAATGCCCACCTCTTCACCGTTGGGCAGGGTCATCGAAGCAAAGCCCAGCTCAATGGTCATCTCACGGGCTTTTTCCTCTTTCAAGCGATCAGGATTGGTGCCGGTCAGGGCAGTGATCAGGGTCGATTTCCCATGATCTACGTGACCGGCAGTACCAATGATATGCATAGGCTAGGAAGTTTTCTTATCCGTAATTGGAGCAATATTTTGAATGGATTCCTGGAAGGCAAGCAGTACGGTCTGAACATGCCTGACGGTTTCACGACTCAGATTGTCCAGGTCGTCGCGCATCATGGCAGTCAGATCATCCAATTCCTGAAGCTGCTTAACCAGGTCGGCAAATTGCTGGGTGGTCTCCCTGGATAGTTCTTCCTGGGCAAGCATGTAATTCGTCCAGCGTTTGACATCATCTGACTTGAAGTTAGCCCATTCCTGGCGATAGCGATCATCATTAAGGCGCTGAAGCTCGGTAATTTCATTGATGCGGCGCTCAAAGCGCTGTGAGGTTTCATTGGACGCTTGCACTGACTTGGTGACAGACAGGCGGATTTTTTCGAGAGTCTCGATCTGAGAACCAAGGTTGGCATTGAACTGGTGGATTTCGTCGAAGCGTTTTTCCCAGTTGGCAAAAACCTTGTCTTTTTCGACGAGTGAGCTGTTGACACGATCGATGAATTGCGATTGATTTTCGCGGCGATCCTTCTCGTTGTTTTGGATCTCGGCAATGCGGGTATCAAAGGTGCGGAAACTATCGCTAAAACTGTCGAAACGACCACGGGTTTCCTCCAGGCGTTTGCGCACTGAAGCCACCTCACCCTGCAGATCGGTGATACGTTTTGCTTCCTGCCGACGACCTTCTTCAAGCAGGTGAAGTGAGCGGCGATAGTCCTCATCAAAACGTCCGACATCCTGTATCTTGCCTTTCAACTCTTCGTTCAGGCGTGCCAGGCGGCTATCTTCCGCCTTTAAAGAAGTGATGTCTGCACGAATTGGCTCAAACATATCCATGAGCGGATAGAGCTCCGCGATGTTCTTCTTAATGGAATCGACTTCGATCTTAGTCTTCTTTTGAGCTTCGTTCAAATTGGATTCAGCCCGTTCGTTCACTTCGCGTACCTGTTTGGTCAGGTCGATATTCAAACGCTCGATGCGATTGTCATACTTATCCATGCTGGCAATCTGAGTAGAATTGCGGTTGATGAGCACCTCGAGCTCTTTGATCTGTTTACGCAAGTTCATATTTTCGCCCTCCAGGATGGTAAGGCGATTTTGCAGAGAGGCGAGGTTGGTTTTATCGTTGCGGCGTTCGTTGTCGAGCCATTCAACGCGCTTTTCAAGTTGTTCTATACCCGAATATTCGTCCATTTGTATCCTAACTTTCGGTCAATTGTTTTACGTGATTATACACAATTTCGATTTTTCTCTTTTACTCAAGGCAAAAGATCGTGGAAAGAGATAAAAAGATTTTGTACTGGGGCTGAGAAAAATTGCGGAAAGAGCCCGGCCAGCACCATGATTAAAACGATCAAGACAACTGGGACAAGCATCAAAGGTCTTTCCTGTTTGTCCTGTTCTGTAACATCCGCAGGTTGAACTGCCATCGAAAGCACCCGCAGGAACATCAGGATCATCCCAACCAGACCGATACTGATAAGCAGCCGGATCACCAGGCTTTCTCTGGCAAGGATGCTCCAGATGAGGCGATTCGATGGAAAAAGTGAGAACAAGGGCATTCCGAGAATATTAAGGAAACTGATGAATAAGAGAGTACTGATACGGGGATAGCGCCAGATCAGTCCCTTTAATTCTGAGATATAAAGTGATTCGGAGCCTAAAGCTTCCCGCAACATAGAAAGGGAGTAGCCCAGCGACCAATAAGCAAAGGCACGCGGTAGGACATGAAGCGTGAGGAGATCGATCCAGCCTTGTTGTTGGAAAGCCATAGTAAGGACAATGTAACCTGTACCTGCCAGAAAAAGGTAACCAAAAATTCGGCTCAACTTTGTTTGAAAAAACGACAAGATACCCCCAGAAATGATGCAAAGTGCACCAATCCATTTAAGCACCAATTTGATTTCTTCCTGATTGCGCAGCCAGGCATATTGGTTCAGGAACTTAAGGAAGAAAATTGCAATACCGATCTGCATGATAGTCTGAAGAAAACTGATCACCCAGGGGTGAGTTTCTTCGGTCAACATTGGCAGCCAACTGTGAAGCGGGAAAATACCCGCCCAAAGGCTGAACCCAGCGATGACAAGCAGTGAACCCCGCAGAACCAGAACTTCAGCTGATGGAGAAGTCTCAATCCCGGAAACCATCCAACCGCTAAGCAGAATGAGCGGCATCGCCAGGGTTTGCATGCTCAAAAAACGCAGCACACCACTTTGGGCAGGGGTTCCACGGGGAGAGAGCAGGGGCACGCTGATCAAGGCAATCAGCTCGATAACGACAGCTGAATACAAGAAGGGATTAATAAATTGCACCGAAACCCAGAGGGCAGTGATGACCAGGGAAAGACTGGTAAACCATTGACTCACACTGAATAGCCTGCTACCCAAATTCCAGGCAAAGCAAAGAAAATAGAGCAAAGCGATGATATCAAGCTGATCCGCAGTGATCTGTATGATTCGCCCAAAGACTGTCAGACTGTCAGCTATTGTGTAGGCACGACCAAGGAAGATCAAGGTCAGACCGTTCGAGAAAATAAGGGCAAGAACGGCGAAAATCAATGGAAAAAGCGTACCCAAAATGGCAGAAAGTTTGCGGAACCGCTGGATGAAGGCCATCCCGATGCCCAACACAACTGGCAATACAATCCAGATTATCGCTGAATTGCTCACGCGGGCTCGCTTTCAGTATCTTTGACAATAAAGAATGCACCGACAATTGCCAAAAGTAGATTGACCGCTACCAAAAGTGCTTCCAAAAGGTAAGAAAATTCCAAGGCTGAGTAGAGCAGTTCGAACCCTGAAAGGAATGTGAGCATACCGATTGCCAGGTAGAAAGGTTCACGGATTGTGCCCAATTGCAAAAGCCCAACCAAAATCA
>DHUW01000035.1:4698-8276 GCA_002409365.1 Anaerolineaceae bacterium UBA5224
GTAAAGTTGCCAGGAGAAAGAGGCCAGCCAACCCACGAAAAATCTCACCGCTGGTCAAAGATCCGTGGAAGTTGATAGCTTCGATTCCACCGCCACCAAGGAGAGTCAGGTAAAGAATCAGGGTGACCATAAGACCCGTAAAGGGGTGGATCAAAGCTAACTGAAGCGGGAGTATTTTAAGCAGTGGCGGAAAAACAAAAACAAACTGTACGACCAGGGCAATAAGGTTGAGCGTCCATTGGCGGCGGACCAGATTGAGCAGCGCAGCCAGTAGGACAATGTATACGGGGAGAGGTTGCAAAAATTCTATCATCAGCGCCCCGGACCGAGAAAAAGGATCGATAGGATCAGGAGAAATACAAGCGACCATAATATTCCGCCATCTCCTTCAAGAATTTCACTAAAGAATGTCATCAATCCAGCGAGCGAAGTATATGCCCGCTTGATAAGGCTTGAGAGCCAGTTAAGGCCGAGAACTTTCCGAAAAAAATCTAGAAGCATTGAAAAAAGGCGGTAAAAAGGGAATTTCCTGGAGATCGCATCGATGTTCATACGGAATCCAAATTGCCTGGTCATCAGAGCCCCAATTACGACCACAAGAAGACTTCCTGCGCTACCCACCAGGTTGCCAACCGTAAGCACACCAGGCCAGCCTACCAATCCTAATACAAGTATGGTCTGTATCAAAGTCACCAAACCAAGCGGGAAGGTGATGCGGGCATATTTCTCCAACCCAGTTACAGTGCTTTCTCCTTCGACGATGTAACGGATATAACCGAGCACCAGAAAGGCATGGGTGAGTATCAGTATCACTGATGGAAATCCGAATTTATCTGGCATTAGCCCATCCCAGCCCGATGCTGCCAGGGTGTATGGTAAACCAATAAAACCTAGTAAGCCAAGAAGCGGTAAAAAGCGTATGCGCCTGATGGGCGGATTGAATAATAAGAGCAAACTGCCAGATAGTAATAGCGCCAAACCCCAGACCCGGCTGGCTTCTGGATGCCCGTTGAGAGCACTTTGGGCGGCAAAAGCTGAAAGAGTGACCATCCAATAAGATCGGGCTTCAAATTGATTCTTTCGTGTAAGCCACATCAGGGAGGAATAGAAAGCTGCGATCAAAATCAGCACCTGGACAAAAGTGAGCAAGTCCTGATTGAAAACCATCAATCCTTCCGGTAAATTAGCGATCAGTACTAAGGCAGAAGCAGCCGGAATTAGTCGGAAAAGTGTGCCCGCTCCCCAGCGCAGCTCTGGCGTGTCAAGGAAGGGCAGATTCAGCGGGAAAACACCCAGACGCAATCCAGCAGCAATCAAAAAGAACAGGCTGGCATTTGGTTGCATAACATCAAATCCCTGGAAAGGCTGACCCTGCCAGGCAATTGAGGTCGCTGTGATCAGCATGAACGTGCTGAAGATACGGATCGAAAAAAGGGCGACGATTTTTGCGCCAAGTTCCGCAGCTTTTGAAAGCCTAAGCAGCGTATATAGTTCAATCAGATCGGTGAGCATCCAGGCAATCGCCATGGTTAGTGGATTTGCTGCCAGGATAGCAAGCAGATTTAGACCGGCAATCGAGATCGTCTGAGACCAGGAATAAGGCATGACTACAGACTGCGTGCGGGTTGTATCAGTGAGCAGCGCAGCTACACACATGCTTAAAACTGCAACCATGTAAGGCCAACTATTGTAATCAACTAGTAAGGCGAGGGTCTCTTCAAAGCTTGTGCCCGGAAACCATGCCCACAAATTTACTTCTGATGGAAGATAAAGACGCATCACAAAAGATGCTACCCAGGCTATCATGGCGGTAACGATGGCTATCAGCCAGGATCGGGCGGTGTTGGGTCGATAGGAATGTGTGATCATAATGATCAACGACCCAAGAAACAATACGCCCAATATGACAAAGATGATCATGTTTCGAGGACCCTATAGGACTTCCCCACTTAGGCGTTCGATAAATTTGCCTTGCCCTGGTTTGCCGTACCACTCTCCATCCTCAACCAGGATATCTCCTCGCTGCATGACAAGATCGGGCATGCCTTCCAGGTTCCAGCCTTCATAAAGGTTATAGTCAGTGCGATGTTGAGCTACACTGACGCCATATTTGACCTTCAAATTAGGATCCCAGATGACAATATCGGCATCAGAACCAACCTGAAGGCACCCCTTTTTCGGGTAGAGACCGAATATTTTGGCAGGATTAGTTGAGGTCAACTCGACAAAGCGCTCCACGCTGATACGCCCAGCAACCACGCCATGCGTCCAAAACACTGGCAAACGATCACCCAGACCGGGTAAACCATTGGGTATTTTCGTGAAGTCGTCTTTACCGAGTTCTTTGCCAGGAATGGCAACTTTTTCTCCTTCATAATCAATGGCATGTTGACCATTAAAGAAAAAGGGACAATGGTCGGTAGCCAAAACCTGGATAGTTCCGTCTTCCAGACCCTGCCAGAGTGTGGCGTTGTCTGCCTTGGAGCGCACAGGAGGTGAACAGACGAATTTTGCTCCGTCGGGTTGACCCAGATTTTCTTCTGAGAAGAAAAGGTATTGCGGGCAAGTTTCACCCATGGCATAAATGCCTTTTGACCGAGCGTATTTCAATTGGTCAACTTCGCCTGCCATATTCATATGCACCAGGTAAACAGGGGCATCGACCTGGGCAGCCAAGGCAAAAGCACGCAGGCTGGCTTCAACCGCACCCCATCCAGGCCGCGTCAGTGCGTGCCAGATGGGTTCGGTGTGTCCGGCTTGCAGGGCTTCCTTGATGAGCAAGTCGATTACATCACCGTTCTCTGCGTGGACCATGGTGAGGATATCGTTTTGACCAGCGACCCGCATAGCTCTGAAAATGTCTCCGTCATTGATCCGCAGGCGGTCGTTGTAGGCGGTAAAAACCTTGATGCTGGTAATGCCCAGGTCGGGTAAGCCGGCGATCTGCTCGGCAACCTGGTCGTCAAAATGGGTAATGTTCATATGCGAACTGTAATCGATGCTGGTATTGGCATCAGCAAAACGGCGGTGAGTGGTAACGCTTTCTTCGAGCGAACCAGGTCCTTGTGAGACGAAATCGATGACCGTGGTGGTCCCGCCGAAGGCAGCAGCTTTACCACCTGTATAATAATCATCAGATGAAACCGTTCCAGCCATTTCAAGGTTCAGGTGCACATGCGGGTCAACACCACCAGGCAATACGTACTTCCCTTCAGCATCGATCACCCAACCTTCATCCATTTCGGTGGACTCGTCGATCCGGACGATAACTCCGTCTTGAACCAGGATATTGGCTTTGAAACTGCCTTCAGCGGTCACAATTGTTCCGTCAACAATGAGAGTTTGCATAACTTTCACCTTTCCTTACGAATCGGATCAGCGAACCCGCTTAACAGCGCAAGGAGGGCAGGTTCGAGCGGGATTTCTGGAAGTTCGCTTGCCTGGTATTCTTCACTCTTTAGTGCCCGTTCGCGTAAAGCCTGCCATAAAATTGGTCGTTCTTCGTCGTGGACAGGCAGGTCGTTCAGGCTGCTGGCATCCTTGATACGCTTGCCAGTGGTGTAAAAGAAGGTCACGCG
>DHUW01000035.1:8575-8865 GCA_002409365.1 Anaerolineaceae bacterium UBA5224
GAAAGCAGAGGTTTGGTAAAACGCCAGGTAATCTACCGCGATGATCTTCGGTGCCGACTTGAGCGGAATGCGATACCAACCCAGCAAACGCGCAATATCGAGGTCGCGGGTCGATGGAATCACCGCGACCATTACCAGGCTGGTATCAGGAAGCATTGCCGATTGATTCAAATGAGCTCCTTAGAGCTGGACGCCAGCCTTATGGTTGAACTCCTCTATCAGAGCATCGATGTCCAGGCCCAAGGGCCGGAAATCGATGCTCTGATAGAGGAGTTCAACCATAAGGCTGG
>DHUW01000022.1:0-1416 GCA_002409365.1 Anaerolineaceae bacterium UBA5224
ATCAGGTAATGGGTAACCCCTTCTGCCAGTCCGCGTATTTCCTCCAGGCTGCGCACACCGTAGGGTACGTTTGCCTGATCGGCAAAATAGAGCAGATCTTCTTCGGGCAACAAAGCACGAACAGCACGCCAGACGGTCAGACCGCCTACGCCTGAATCGTAAATGCCTATGGGTGAAGTTGAATTTTGCGAAGCCATAGGTCAATTATAGCTTCCTCAATCGAAAATGTTTATCAGGTGAGGTTGAAATCTTCCCGTCGCAGCTCATAGTCCACGGCTGATTGCCAGGCTCCCAATTGATCCTGCCAGGCGTTAAAGCGGGTGGTAACTTTCTTGAATCCCAGGGCTTCATACACATGCTGCGCTCGTTTATTGTCGATATTTGTGTCCAGAACTATCTTCTCGATGTCTGCATGACTAAAAATATGGTCGATCATCAGTTTTAAGGTTCTGGTGCCATAGCCCCTGTTTTGGTATTCTGGTTCACATAGCTTTATCCCGAGCTCAGCCTGGTTTCCCTCGATCCGATAGCTGCATTCTCCCACCAAAATCCCACCAATTTCGATGATCAACCGGACCATGGTTTTCGGATCTGTATTCCTTAGCAAATCCAGGGTTTCCCATTCAGTGGTCCCCAACCCATTGGGGTAACCGGCATGTTCCATAACCCGGCCATCGTTCCACCATTCGGTGAGCTGTTTCGCATCTGTTGGTTCAGCCGCACGAAGCACCAGGTCATCATCGATCAGGCGCATCATCAGTCCTGGCATGCATTAATTAATTGTTGGTAAATGGAACGCATGGGTTGCTGGTCCTGCAACCATTCGGGGTGCCATTGCACACCGATTACGAAGTGCTTGTCAGGGTGCTCCACTGCCTCGATCACGCCATCCGGGGCAAAAGCTACACTGTGCAAATCATCTGCAACCCTGTTAACTGATTGATGGTGTAGGCTATTTGTACGCACATAATTCACCCCCAAAATTTGGGCTAGACGTGAGTCTGGTGCAATCGAAACATCGTGTACCAGTTTATCCCGCCGGTAGGTTGGCCACCAATCGTGTTTTTGAGCGCCTGCAATCTGGCTGGCAATATCGACATAAAGTGTGCCTCCGCAAGCCACATTCAAGACCTGGGTGCCCCGGCAAACTGTCAGTAAAGGTTTATCCTGTGCAATCGCTTGCTGGACCAATGCCAGTTCAAAACGATCGCGTTCAGGTTTGACGCCATAAACACTATCGTGGCTTTGCTCGCCAAATAATGCCGGGTCAATATCGCCCCCACCAGTTAAGTAGAAACCATCATATTGGTCCACAATCGCCGGTACTTCCGTCAGGGGAATCGCGGTTGGCAACAAAAATGGTATTCCGCCCGCTGCCAGGATAGCCTTAATATCCTTTTCCCGACTCTGGTAGGT
>DHUW01000022.1:1625-6301 GCA_002409365.1 Anaerolineaceae bacterium UBA5224
CGCATCCATTCCTCCGGGTTAAAATAAAAAGCCCTCCGCAGTTGCTGGGGACGGGCTTTTCGGTTAGGAGAATAATTATCTCTCGTGTTTGACTAAAAACGCTGCTTCAGGCGAGCGCTCTTGCCGGTGCGTTCACGCAGGAAGTACAGGCGGGCGCGGCGAACACGGTTGTGGCGTTCCACCACGACCTTGGCTATGCGGGGGGAGTTGAAAAGAAAGGTTCGTTCTACGCCGATACCGTTGCTGGCAATCCGGCGGACGGTGAATGTGGCATCGTTGCCGTTGCCGCGCACATACAAAACTACACCCTTAAATTCCTGGATACGCTCGCGATCACCTTCCTTGATTTTCATGTGGACACTGACGTTATCGCCAGGGAAAAGATCAGGAATGTTTTCATTCTTTTCAGTTTGAACAGATTTCAATAATTCTGTATGATTCATGGTACTACCCTTCCAACTCACGTAATTAAGCGCCTCTGCTTACATGAGACGCGGAGAATGAGTATATCAACTATTTGGCGATTTTGTCAAGCATTAAATGCTCGCAATCGTGGAGGTCTATTATAAAATCAAGGCCGTGTCAGTCCACTTTTAACCGCGAATGCAATCACCTCAGCTCGATTGTGCAGGTGCAGGCAATGGAGGATTTCGCTCATATGGTATTTGACAGTGCGCTCGGCGATATTGAGTGTGGAGGCAACTTCACGGTAGGGTTTGCCCTGAGCAACTAATATCAGAACTTGGATTTGCCGGGAGTTCAACCCGCATTCTGTGAGCGATTGCTCCAAATCTTCTCCTAACATTTCCGGATTCTTAAGATAGCTCGCCTTGCCTGACTGTAAAGAAAATTCCTTGAGTATTTTTTCTGCAAGACCGGGTGAAAAAGGGGCAAATCCCTTTTGGAGATCCTCCGGAGTATCCAGAAATTGATTTGCGTCCAGACTTTTCAATAGATAACCTGAAGCGCCGCTTCTCACAGCTTCAAATAGATCTTCTTCATCTTCCGATACAGTCAGCATCACGATCTTGATCTCAGGCATCTCATCTTTGATCAGACGGGTTGCCGAAACACCATCGCAATTGGGCATATGAATGTCCATCAGGATCAATTCTGGTTTCAATTGGCGGGCTTTCGTCAACGCCTCGAATCCGTCATGCGCAGTACCCACTACTGCCATTCCCTCTGATTCAAGTAAGTTTGCGATTCCTTCCAGAAACCAATTGTGGTCATCGACTAAATGTATCCTGAAATTCGACCGCCAAGCATGAAAACAGTGATCGCTGTCGCAGATGGTATCTGCCAGAGAATCTGAAACTTACGCCAAAATATTTTCGTTTCTACCAATACGGATATGTGCTCAAAGACCGAACCGAGTACCCATAAAAAGCCAAAACCACAGGCAACAACAAAGGCTGGTGCACCAGGTATTTCCTGGTGTCTAAGGGTATACACGATCAATACCATGAGTAACCCAAGCGCTAGTATTGACGGCCAGATATGTGGGTCACTAAAAGTCAGGTCCATTCTAAACTCCACGGTTGAATGGGACGTGTAAATGTATTATAGCGTAATATATTAGTAAATAGATATCAATATCAAATTCAACAAGGGGCGTAAGAAGCCATATAATTAACTTTCATGCTGAAGATTGATAAACACATTTGATACAATTCAACAACAAAGCCAAGACAAAGGGGCGAACATGGAAAAAAAGATAACGCTGAAAGATAAGCTTCAGTACAAGATTGACAACATGTTTTCAAGGGGTACTGGTGTCCTGATTTTCTGGTTAGCCGTTCTTTCATTTTTCATTGTATTTATTGCAGCAGTCATACTGGTTCTTCTAAAAATTTCACCTGCAGGCGAAGATGTGCCCAGGATGAGTGAGGCTCTTTGGATGAGCCTTATGCGGTCACTTGATGCCGGCACTATGGGCGATGACCAGGGTTGGGGATTTCGCTTAATGATGCTTTTTGTAACTTTGGGTGGCATTTTTATCCTTAGTGCACTGATTAGCATTATCAGCAATGGACTTCAAGGTCACCTTGAAGCACTCAGTCAGGGTCGCTCCCGGGTAATTGAGAAAGGTCACACGGTTATCCTGGGTTGGAATGACCAGATATTTACAATTGTAGAAGAACTTTGTCGGGCAAATGATAATCATGACAAGGGCTGCATCGTCATAATGGGGGATGAGAATAAAAGCTTGATGGATCAGCAAATTCGTGAAAGGGTGACCAATATCAGTCCCACAAAAATAGTTTGCCGAACTGGATCACCGATGGATGTTTCGTCGCTGGAAATATTAAGTCTCTCAAACGCCAAGTCCATAATTGTCCTCTCACCAAATCACGAGGATCCAGACGCTGAAGTCTTGAAGGTTGTCCTGGCTATTAAGCGAGCTCCTGCTTCCCCAGGCACCAAGTACCATATCGTGGCTCAACTCCATAACAATAAAAATTGTTCAATTTCCCGGGTCATAGGGGGCGATGAGGTGGAGTGGATGCTAACTGAAGATATTATTGCCAAGGTGGTTGCTCAAACCTGTCACAAATCAGGTCTTTCCTTGATTTATACCGAGCTTTTGGATTTCTCAGGCGACGAGATTTATTTCTTTACTCATCCAGACCTGATAGGAAAACCTTTTGGGGAGGTTCTGAACCTTTTTGAGAAGAATGCTGTCATGGGAGTTCAAAAAAATGGTCAGCTACCTCAGATAAATCCACCAATGGACACGATAATTGAAACTGGAGATCAGATTTTCTTAATTGCTGAAGATGATGACAAAATCTTTCTATCGCGAGAGCAGACTGGTTCATTTGATCCTGGAGTGATAGAAAAAAAAGAAGAAATCCGCGAAAAAGTTCAAACTGTGTTGATATTGGGTTGGAATCGCCATGCACCCAGGATCCTGGAAGAATTGGATAACTACCTTGGCACCGATTCAAGCATTCTTGTGATTGCTAATAAAGACCTGGTCAGACAGGATGCTTCGTGGGGGAGCGTCAACTTGAAAAGATCAAAGGTCTTCTTTCAAAATGGTGTCACCACTGATAGACAGATGTTGGATGCCTTGGAGCTCTCAAAATTTAATCACATCATAATACTCAGTTACAACGATTGCTTAACAAAACAGGTGGCCGATTCCAAAACCATAATAACATTACTTCATCTGCGCGATATTTCTGACCAGTGTCCACAATGCAACTATTCGATCGTCAGCGAGATCCTCGATATTCGCAACAGTAACCTGGCGAAAGGTACAAGCGCAGATGATTTCATCGTTAGCGATAAACTTGTTAGCCTATTGGTCAGCCAGGTATCAGAGACCAAAGCTCTGAGTGCGGTATTTGCGGATATCTTCAATGCCGATGGGTCGGAGATCTATTTGAAGCCGGCTTCGACCTATATTCGTCTGAATCAACCTGTCAATTTCTATTCCATCGTTGAATCCGCACGCCAAAAAGGACAGGTGGCGCTTGGATATCGGCTGGCAGTAAATGCAACTGATTCTGAAAAATCATATGGCATCGTACTAAATCCATTGAAATCTTCAATACTCCAATTTGCTGAGGATGACAGTATCATTGTTTTAGCAGAAGACTGAAACAAAATAAGACCACTTCAAGGTGAGCTCAAATTAGAGCTCACCTTGAAGATCCTTTGCTTTAGAATTTTACTTTTGGTAACCTCTCGGAAATTCTATTCAATTGTTCTTCGGAAACTTTTCCGTTGATCATCCCATTGTGCAGATATTGATCGTAGGCAGAAAGATCCAGAAAGCCATGCCCAGATAGGTTGAACAAAATCACACGTTTTTCGCCTTTTTTGCGCGCATCCTGTGCTTCGTCAATAACTGCCCGGATGGCATGGGCGGATTCTGGTGCCGACAAAACACCTTCTGCCCTAGCGAACTGGATAGCAGCCTCGAACACTGCACGCTGTTCCACCGCCACTGCTTCGATCAATCCGGCGCTGTATAATCCGCTGACGATCGGCGACATGCCGTGATACCTGAGACCACCGGCATGAATTGGGTCGGGTATAAAATCACTGCCCAGAGTATACATCTTCAGGATTGGTACGATCCCGGCACTGTCACCATAATCGAAACCATAAGCACCCCTGGTCAGGCTGGGTGTAGCCGTCGGTTCAACAGCCAAAAAGCGGGTCTGGTGCCCACCTTTCAACTTTTCGCGCAAGAATGGGAATGCCAAACCGGAAAAATTGGATCCTCCTCCCACACAGCCGATAACCACATCCGGATACTCCCCCGCCAGGTCCATCTGTTTGAGTGCTTCTTCGCCGATCACAGTTTGGTGCAGCATGACGTGATTAAGCACAGAACCCAATCCGTACTTCTTGGTTCCGCCAGATTCCGTTGCCACTTCCACTGCCTCCGAAATGGCAATGCCCAGTGAACCAGGGTGATCGGGGCGTTTTTCCAGGTAGCTTAGCCCGATTTTTGTCCGTGGGGATGGGCTGGCGAAAATCTGGGCACCATAAGTTTCCATGATAATGCGGCGGTAAGGTTTGCCCAGATAGGAGGCGTTAACCATAAACACTTCCAGGTCCATATCAAACATCTTGCATGCCATCGCCAAAGCAGTGCCCCACTGAAACCGGTGCAGGTCAATGGGGCACTGCTTTGGCGATGGCATGCAAGATGTTTG
>DHUW01000051.1:0-2672 GCA_002409365.1 Anaerolineaceae bacterium UBA5224
TTTCATTGGAATCGCTCCGGGATCAAACCAGCGTCCATCAGTGTAATTGCCCGAAGTCCCCTGTGGGTTTGTGCCCCAATAATATTGATATGCCAATGAAGAAGGGATCCCTGTCCCGAGATCAGTCGCTGGATTCCATACAAAGTAAGCATTGTTACACCATGGTTGGGGGATGTTATTGTATGCTTTGCATCCAACGTTGATCAAATCTCCTAATGAAGGCGGAACGGTATCAACTTTGATCTGTGTCACTTTTGGACCTTCCCAATTGTCGACCATATCTACACTCAAGTATCTGAGTGTTTTGATGCTTCCGCCACTGACAGAGAATGGACCAGTATATAGTGTCCATATGCCGTTGTCAATTTTGTAATAGGTATATCTCACGCCAACCGTATTATCTGTTGCTGAGAGTGTTACCTGGACTGGAGTTTTGTACCAACCGTCATACCCCAATGTGCCGCTAAACTTAACCGTTGTTACAGGAGGCACTAAGTCGGCTCCAAAAGGAACAGCAACTTTCCCATCAGCCACATTGCTGTCAATTTCTAGTGAGACACCACCCCAAGTTTCAAAATGGCCGCCTGAATATTGCACAATTCGTTGGTTACTCGTCCAATATTCATTTGAAAGGTGTAGCAGATTCCAGACTGTCTCATCCGGTCGAAACTTCGGCGTAGTATACCATTCAGCAATCCATGCCGCGTTTATCGGTGTGCTGAGGTTATAAAATTCGTTGGCTTCAATGCCGCTTGAAGTTGAGTAAAGACCCGAGCGAATCCCAAGTTGTGCCAGGCGCGTCGTCCACCCATTTACGTAGGCTCTCGCGGCTGCTGAACAACTGGCGGTGTAGGCAAAGTGCTCCAGGTCCAGATAAATTATGCTGCCCGAACCATCAGCATTACTCAAATTGTATTCTTTCAGTCTGGCACTTGCTTGATTTGCGTTGTCGACTCCAGTCTGATATGCCTCATTTACGTTGTAGGAAAAAGGATATTTAAACTTGGTACATGGTGCCTGATGACCGACCCATGTAGGAATTAGCTTCCAACCTTGCCGATATATGCTCTGAATATACGACGCTGATAGCGGTTTGTTCGAGCAAAACCGGGAGATTCCACCGATATACAGGTTGACTGCCCTGTATGGACCATTGTTATACCAGGATTGCAGTTGGCTGAGAGTTGGTATTTCACATTTGTCAAAGGCATGACCCTTGAAATTTTTCACCCACTCTCCAGCCTGGAGTTGGTTAGATGGTGATTTCTCATCAGGATCCACTTGAAGGGAACCGACTTGAGTAATCACCTGATAGTTCACATTTGTGAGACCGTTTGGCAGTATCATATCTGACCAATTGGAACCCTTGTTACTACTTTTTAGCATCTGCCAAGTGGATTGACAGGTAAATTCCACCCCGCCCTCATCCGTCGGGAAGCTTTGGCACTTTCCACCAGCCAGGCTGACCCATAAATTGTCATTGCCAGTGATCTGGATCTGGTCGATCTGGCTGGATGTTTCAACTGACATCTGTTTCTGATTATCCTGGACGATAATAGGGATTGCCTCGAGGATTTCCATGTTTCCAGGTGATTTTTGGGTTGTCCTGGGGTTGATACCTACCAGGATATCAATCCCTTCAGAATCTTCCTCAATTGTTTTCACAGGCACATATATTTTGCCTTCATAATTCTGAATGGGTAGATCTATTTTTGCAAGACCATAGGCTAAAATTTCATCACTCCCTAATTCCAGCAGACTCCAATTGTTTCCGCCATCAATTGTTTCATAGAGAGACGTGGCGTTAGCCGGGTTGAGCATAAAACCGAGATCACGATCGAGGAAAGTGAAATCCTCAGCTACTGGAACTGTCTTTTCTGACCAGTTCATTCCACCGTCACTAGTGACGAAAAGGGTCCCCATGCTAAAGTTGCTGCTTGTGTAAGCCTGGACCAGCACCATCGCGTCGTTCTCATCCAGCCATTGCATCCAAATATTACCTGCAGGATGGTCAAGTTGATCGATTTTTTCTTCCAAATTTCCGGCAATCTGCGTCCACTCACTGCCTTGCGATGAAGTTTTGTAAATTTCCAGGTCAATGGTTGTTTCAGTCTGAGTCAGATAGAGGGCGAAACCCAAGTCTGATGCTGGAAAAGACACTACCAGGTAAGGCTCAACCAGGCTGGTATCCGGGCTGATCTCGCTCCACTCCATCCCACTGTTTGAGGTGTAGAAGAGCTTAGAACCGGATTTTAGCCAGAGCTCATTCTCACTGATCAAACCAAAATCGAGATCACTCGCATCCAGTTCCGCTCCATTAGTTGTCACTTCATCTTGCGCATCAGCCGATTTCGGAGAAATCAGGCTGACTAACAAAATAATTAACATGATTAAAACCATTTTCTTTTTCATGGCAACCTTTCTGAAGAACAGGATGCAATTCTTATACCCGATTTTTCAATACTGCATAAAAATCCCCACAAACTCCAGCCACAACAGCATTTATTTATTGCTAGAAATATTTATAAAAATGGTCGCACTTGTCACTTGACACTGAACATTTGTTCTGATATTATTTCAATGTAGAAAATGCATACTTGGAGAAAGTGGTTACCATGGCACGAAAACCAAAAGGATTAAGCCAGAGGCATAAAAACATACTTTCCTGCATC